>JAATVM010000118.1 GCA_014523495.1 Nitrososphaerales archaeon TH1920 | reverse complement strand
CTCCTTCTGAGGTCTAGTCAAATTCAATTGCTCAAAGCTTCCAAACAAGTCCTTTGCCCAGCTGTTGACCTTAGGGTTTACAAAATCGATGGCCTTACCAAGATTCTCATCAGAAAACATGTTTCATTAAGTCTATAGACGTTAGAATAATAATATTTATGTAAAGGACTAATCACGAACACATGATGTTGTTGGCTAGACACCTCTTTTAATTGTCGGACAACCTTGGACAGGCCTATGTTTCGATAGATAACAAATAAAAAAAGTAACTCGAATCTGGTGGTTTGAAATAAATAAAAATGATTATTTCTCTATAAGCGAAGCTGCAAAATAGCTATTTCATTTGACCCCTCATATGCCTATCACAGATTCAGGTTTGAGCCTTGGACCGCACGATTAGCTTAGCCTTGCTGGTATCTGTATGATGGAAATCCGAAAATTGTATCTATTTTGATTCACAAACCACTGGCCACATAAAGTAGTGGTTTGTTTTGCGATTCTTACTTTTCAGATACTTCAATTGTTATATTTCAACAAAAAGCTAAATAGAAGTTAGTAGAACCCTACTACATGAAGGGCACTAATCCCGACGGGCCCCACTGCATCGGTATAGAATTTCACTAATGAAATATCAGAACCTACTTTTAGCACCAATAGCATCACGCATCCCTCAGTGCCTTTACCTACGATAGATTGTTACTTTATTATTGAACTCTATTTTCTAAACGTTTATGTATGTTCTGTCAAAATGGTCCCTTCAAAAATAAACAGGATAGAATATTCAAATATTCAATTAGTTTTGAAAGAAATGAACATGCGGTGTTAGCGCTATGAGCACAGGCTAATCAGATTGGTTTGAAACTATCCTTTTCATCCTCTGAAAATTTGAGCGAGTAGCTATAGTAACTGATGCAGGATTATTGGGTTTGTGATGAACAAGAAACAACCAATAATCCCACCCAGTAGCTTGTGTTTAAGCCTACAACTGCTGACCAGATTAACTATATAACGACATGGATGAAATCTTATGGGACAATCTTAGCTGAACTAAAATGCTTTTTTGCATATAATAAACAAACTATAATTGTATTATTGCGGTGATATGTATTGCCAGTACATATAGGATGCTCGGGTTGAAGCTATACCTCTTGGCAGAGAATCAAACGAATGCAAATATTTTTAATTAACGTTACCTAACAAGTAAACAAAATGTTTTTATAATGAGGAATTCATTAAGGGTTAAAGATTATCAACTCGTAGAAGATTGGCCGATGATGAACAAGAAACAACCAATTTCCACGAGTTGGTGTTTAGACGTAATAATATATTATCCAATATAATATATAAAGCATTTCATGAAAATCTAAATTTCGGGCCTATTCGCTTGGTTTTTTCTAACCAGAATTACATTTTTCTTATTCTATTCCCTTTACGTTGTCTTCTACCGTCACAGTATTCCTGCTTAATCATCATACTATATTTCGAGTAACATGGCGTTTCATATTTCTAACAAAGTATGTCTATACATTTCCTAATATGAAAGCAAGTGCGAATCCTGCCATTATAGCAAGGCCCACTCTACTCGCTCCTCCTTGCTCGTAAGCTTGAGGAATCATCGATTCTGCTAGCATGACTAAAATTGCACCTGCGGCAAATGACAAAGCTATTGACAGTATCTTAGGTTCTGTATATGCCGACACTGTAAACCCAATCCCTGAAGAAACTGTTCCTATAGATACAACAAGTATCCATAAAAAAAGTATCGATCTTTTACTTCTCCCACTAGACTGCATACCTTCTGAAGACGATAGTCCTTCTGGAAAATTGGAAATGAAAATAGCCGCCAAGAGAACGACATCTATTGATCCCCCTAGCGCTAACGAAATACCAAGTGCCATATTTTCAGGAATGTTATCCATCACTGAACCTACTAGTATGGCTGAACCGGAGATATTTTTCCCCCCACCAGCTTCAGTCCCATGAGATTTCTTCCTGTGTCTGATATTGCCTTGCAGTGAACGTTTGCTAAGATAGTAATTTGCTATAGTATAAGATAACCCACCAGAGATAAATCCAATGATTACTGGAGGTATTGACTGTGACATCTTAAATGCCTCTTCCATTAAGAAAAAGCAAGAGATGCCACAAGTACGCCGCTGCCAAAAGCCATAATAACGGCTATAGTCTTCTTGGAAAGCTTTGTAGTTAATGCCAGTAGACAGCCTAACAGTAGAGGTACACTGACAACAAATCCCCAAAATAGAGAGCCTGCGATACTGGTAAGGTCTGCTGCTAACTTGTTGCTCACCTCCCTTCATGTATATTTAGTTTAATGCTTTCATGTATCATATTTTACAATATCAATAGCCTGTCTATAAAGGCATTTTATGATTGGTAGTATATTCAGGGTTATATATTGCGCTTTTTGAGAATTCATAAATCATAATTCTAGCAATATCTATCCCATCAAACCTGACTTACTTTCTACGTGTTTCTAATTATTCTTTTGAATTT
>JAATVM010000117.1 GCA_014523495.1 Nitrososphaerales archaeon TH1920 | reverse complement strand
AATTTAGATACTACTTCAAATAAAGAATTAGATAATGTAAAAAGTATGCAAGTACCTTTTAATGTTCAGTATTTATAAGAAACGTTACTAAATCATAAAATAATTATGAAAGAATAATTGATCAATGATAATTTCGACTTTCCTGAGTATGTTTAACAAGGGTTCATGTATTTATGAATTTTAACATGACCTAGTATACTTTAGTTCCTGGGTGAAATGCTGCCCATTCAAACCAATAACCCTCGTCAAATGGCAAACGCAAAAGTTGTTTCCCTTTCAGTGGTCCTTCAGTTGATTTTCCTTCAAAATCCCACTGGCTTCCGGTTTGCTTATCTGTGAAGCTATTAGTAGTAAAGTTATATTCGAAAATTAATGTCTGTCCGTTGACTGAAGAATCAAATACCCTTGCCATTAGCGGATGCAATGAAAATAGTGTTACTGATTTATTATTTAGTTGGTCATTGATTACTTTTAGTTTCTCAATATCCTGTAATTTGTAAGCTTTGCTCAATCCCTCGTTTTCGAGTCCAACTACAATCTCCTTTAATCCAACTCTATTATCTCTATTAGAAATTGGGAATAAAATATCTGGACTAGTGTAGTAGTCTCCATAGGGATCTGCACCATAAGGTCGAGCTGATCCAGTATCTTTTGAGAGAACTTTGGAATTTGGATATAGTTGCTTCCAATCTTTCCAGTATGCAACGTCAAAAGGTATTCTTTCAAGTTTAATGCCTGCATAACTTCCTACAATTCCTTCTCCCAGAGCTTGACTCCATAGTGATTTGCTTGTTCTGTCATACATCACAAGATTGCTATTGTAGAGCTTTCCAGATGTTCCAAATTCTAGAACGGTGTGATTAACGGTTCTATTGAATACTTGATTAGTAAAACAAAGTGGACAATAAGTGACAGCCACAGGACTGTCACCTACATTATCGTTAACTATTTCATGCCACACTAAAATTTGAAGTGGATATGCCCTTATATCGCCACTAAGATTTATGCCAACGACTTTATCGGAATCTCCAAGAAACTTATCCCCGTCACTTACTGAAACGAATTTAGGCGAATCTATTGAAGGAATACCATCAGGTGGTGGTCCACCACTTACTATCTGATCGAGAGGAACGGTATGTTTTTCTTCCGCTTTTGCTGTTCCAATCGTGATTAGTTGTAACGGGGTTGCGACCAATGCAATAATCAATACCAGAACTTCAATTTGTAAAAGCCCCTTCCTAATACAAAATGTAGAAAGAAGGCTCAAACATACTCACCTGAAAGATATTTTCCTCTGAGCTTCAGGAATCTCCATACTTTCTAATTTTCTTTTTAACTTTATAGCAGTAAAGGCAGTATAACCAATTACTATAAACAATCCCAAATATGATAGTGGCCTTGAGTATTGTATGAGAATCACAGACAATGAGCTTCCAAGAAAGGAAGGTAGCAATGAAAGTATTAGAAGCCAACTTCCACAGCAACCTAATGGCACTAATGAAAAAAACGAGAAAAATGAACTTAGTGCAGTGCTGCTGGAACTTCCCAGAATACGTTTTCTTTTGTTTGCCATACTACATCCTAAGTTTTTCCCATGATTTGAAACATAAACTTGAGATCCGACTGCTATAGCCAAACCAAATAGTATTATTCCATTTACTTTAACTGCTGCGCTTAAAGCTACTAAAGCTGGAAGATTAGGTGTAGTGACTATTACCACAAAAAGGTATGTAATCAAAGAAATAGAGCCAGCAATAAACCCTCTTTTCAGTGCATCCCTCTTAGCGGCATAACTTGATCGGGGCGTCATATATCGACTGAACCTTATGATGTTCTAGTAAGGGTATTGCTACTTACCAGTAACTTTCCCAAAGTTGTCAGTTTGGCAGATATTTTTCCTCTATCACCCTTCTCCACTTCAACTAAACCCAAGTCAGCCAGACCCTTCGAATCCTTTGCTCCTTGAACGTGATAGCTTAAGAGAGGTTTACCATAACCAGAGATCTGTTCCAATTGATCCAAACTTTCTATTACTCCTCCTGCAGTGTTTATTGACTTTAGAATTTTTATTTTAGCTTCAGAGATTATTTCATTATAACTTAGCTTTAAGACTGGCATCAAAAGCGGCACGGTATGCGTATCGTCCATACCGAATGCCTGTATTCCATTTATGAATGCAGCAGAAAGTGCAGCACAACCAATCAATTTATCACCAGAGCTTACATTTAACAGCACTTGTTCGAATTCGTTAGCATGAAGATTTAGAATTTCGTTGACACTCTCCATGGTGTCTCTGACAACATTTTCTTTTGTAACAATTGTAATCGTGGTGGGAACGCCAAGAACAGATATTATTTTTTTTGCAAAATCATCAGCTCTGTTCTTATCAGAACTAAAGCAGATTAAAGCAAGTTTATGAACAGAAAAACTCCTTATACCCAAAGCTATTCCATCTTGACCATCAGGACCAAAAGTGGCAATTTGAAGTGTTTTCATGTTTGCCATGATTATAATTGAGTATTCATCCTAATAAGACAATCCTCCAACGGTTAAAGTTAGACTTTAATTGATAAAAAAAGAGATTGATATTTTAGGTCTTGCTCCTGTGTTCCATAATTGTTGACTGATCGAAGAATGGACAGTTAACTACATGCTT
>JAATVM010000116.1 GCA_014523495.1 Nitrososphaerales archaeon TH1920 | reverse complement strand
CAGTCTTTAAATCGGTAACTTGAGAGTTAGGTTGCCAATATTAGAAATAATCATAATCAGTATTCTGAATTATGCAAATTCATGTAAATTCAGGTAAAATTCGAAAGTTAACACTGAAAAGCAAAAGGCGTTTCAAATATCTGTCCTAGGTGATTAACACAGACATATACTATTTCAGTTTGGGCAGATTTAGAATTATTTGCTACGAGTCATTAGGATTTATACCATTGAAAAAAATTATTGGTTGGTATACTCTTCTGTAATTCTTGGTTTATCATAAATTCCTGAGAGACGGGATATTATTAACAATTTAGCGATCAAATTAATTAAAATTAATAAAAAAAGTATATATTCTTAATAATATACTATCTTAATGTGAAAAGAAAGATAATACTTTTTTCTCATCTATTTTTATCCATTCTATTTTCCTCATATTGTCAAAATTTGTACGCTCAAAATCAAAAATCAAATACGACTTTAGAAATAGATTTAGATACTACAAACGCAACGTCTAGAAATACAACCAATGCTTTGCAATCTGTTGCTAATTCAGACAAATTGAAGGTAGTATCATCCTTTTTTCCGATAAATGAATTTGTTAGAGAAATTGGCGGTGACAGCATAGAATCATCACTCCTCATTCCAGCTGGGATTGAACCACATGATTTTGAACCAACAATAAATCAAATACAAACTGTCGATTCTGCCGATGTCTTGGTATACAACGGCTTAGGCATTGAAAATTGGATTGCAAAAATTAACACCGCTCATAAAATTGACGCTAGTAAAGGTGTGAATGTTTCGTATGTAGATAAACGTAATATAACTATTGATCCTCATATATGGTTGGATCCAGTGCTTGCAAAAAAAGAGGTAGAAAATATACGTGATGGGTTGATCATGATTGATCCTAATAACAGGGATACATACTTTAACAACGCAAAGAATTTTTTAAATGAGCTTGATAATCTTGATAAAACAATAAGAACTGGTTTGGAGTTATGCAAGAAAAAAGACTTTATATCATTTCATAATTCATTTTCGTACTTTGCTAAACAATACGGACTAAATCAACACAGTATTTTTGATACGGGACCAGAAGCAGAAATAACGCCTACACATCTAGCAGAAATTATCAATATTGCAAAAACTTTGAACTTGCACGTAATCTATTCAGAAGAATTGATAGATCCACGCTACGCATCAGTTGTTGCCCAAGAAATTCCAGATAGTAAAGTCCTTGTTTTAAGTCCCATAGAAGGACTAACAAAGAATGAACAAGATGCTAGAACTGGATATATTGCCAAAATGTACGAAAACTTGAAAAATTTAAGGGTGGGATTGCAATGCAATCAATAATTAACGTAGCAAATTTATCATATTACTATGATTCGTTTGCTTCGCTGGACAATATTTCTTTTACAGTAGATAAGGGTGATTTTCTTGGAATAATTGGTCCAAATGGTGCAGGAAAGACTACTCTTTTTGAGTGTATGCTTGGAATAATCCACGATTATAGTGGTGAAATCAATCTTTTTGGATCCGACATTAAGCTAAATAAGAAAACACTTCAGAGAATCGGATATGTGCCACAAAAAAAATATGTAGAACAAACATTTCCTGCAACTGTTAAAGAAATTGTTTCATTGGGAATTATTGGAAAGAAATTAAGAAAAGAAACTATCGACAATGCAATCGAATTTGTTGAATTAGATGCGTATCAAGATAAAAGAATAGGCGAACTATCTGAAGGTCAGCAACAGAGAGTCATTATTGCTAAAGCGCTCGTAAAAGAACCTGATTTATTGATATTGGATGAACCCACTACAGGTATTGATTCTGGCGCTCAGGAAAAATTTTATGATCTATTGACTAAATTGAATAAAGAAAGGAAAATTACTATTGTGTGGTCCTCACATGATATGAACGCTGTCCAAAAACTTGCAAGTAAGGTAGCCTGTATTGATAAGAAATTGTTCTTTCATGGCGAATCAGAGGATTTCTTTGGAAATGAAGAACGAATGAAATCTTACGTAGAATTTGCCATGCAATCACACATGAATCTCCACTTTGGCAATTCAAAAAAAATGGAAACAACAGAATAGAAAGATAGACTTGATGGAAATGTTTTTTGATATCATTCAATTTGGCTTTATGCAAAGAGCATTAATATCTGCAATAGCTATTTCGATAATTTGTTCCATAGTTGGTCTCTTTCTCGTGCTTAAGAGACATTCATTATTTGGGGATGCTCTAGCCCATGTGGCATTTGGTGGTATATCATTGGGACTATTCATTGGAATCTATCCATTGTGGACAGCATACATTGTATCCATTTTGTCCGCAGTTGGTGTGAATAAATTACGAGAATCAACCAAGATACCATCCGATTCTTCTATTGCAGTGCTTTTAACGTCCGGTCTGGCTATTGGAGTTATTTTGATCAGTATTTCTGGAGGATTTACGATAAATTTGTTTAGTTTTCTTTTTGGAAATATTCTTCTTGTGAGTAATGAGGACCTAATTATGATTTTGATTACAGATGCTATAGTTATTCCAGTAATTTATCTACTTTACAAAAAATTAATTCTTATAGTATTTGATGAGAAACAAGCAAAAGTCAGCGGATTGAACGTAACTTGGATCAATACACTCTTTATTATCCTTGCGACCATAACTATAATAGCATCAATAAGACTCGTAGGCGTACTGCTAATTTCGTCGTTGATAGTGATACCAAACATTACCGCACTGATGATTCGAAAAGGATTCAAGAAAACAATCTTTATTTCATGCGCAATTTCAATTTTTTCTGTTGTTTTTGGAATAGTGCTCTCATATTATGTAAACTTAGTTCCAAGCGGAATGATAACCTTAACAATGGTGTCACTGTTCTTAGTAACCGTAATTGCGAAAAACTTGAAATTTCCACTGAATAATATTGTTATGAATAAAAAATAAGCTAACTAATCAAAATCAATGACTCCCTCATGTACATAAATCAAATTGTTCTTATAAAGTGGTATCTAAAATTCTAAAAAAGGGACTGAACTTCTATGCTGATTTTAATTCCTAGAATTAGTATTAGTAAATAAATTAAACAATTAATATGGTGCTTCAACTAGGGTTATTACGTTCTTATGGGTCAATTAAAGCAATCCTGTGCTTATTATTGTAGTATTCTGTCCAGGAAATCCAAACTTTATCCTTTGTATCAAAAATTAAGGGACTTGAGGAAAGTTCTGCGTATCTGCTATCCATTTCCTTTTTGATACCAGATGATCCGGAATTATCACCCTTCCACAATATTATTGAAGACTTATTGGCTTCATCTGTCCAGGCGACAAAAATCGTGTTATTCCTGACCAATAAGATTGGAGAGACAGAATTTGCAGCATTATTGCTTAAATTTATCACCTTTGCAGGTATGTTATTTGCATCAATTTTTCTTAACATGACATCAAACTTATTGTTATCCTCTAGTGTATCAGACCAAACTACATACAAATCTTGCCCCTCTATCTCTCCTTGTGCAAGTCGGGAAATGCCTGATGTATTGCTAACGTTAATTGTTGAATTAAACGATTTACCATAATCATTACTAACTGTGAGAAATATCTCTGAACGCCCCGTTCCAAATAAATCTTCCTCCCATAATACATATACTTTCTTACCATCAATTGTGGCAAAAATTGAGGGATTTATTGAGTAGTTTTCTTCTTGTACTGTTGCATTATTGAATATATGAGGACGGGATGCGTTAGATTTTGATTCACTATCAAGGGTAGGATAACTTGTTATTCTTTTAGGAGATGGCACTGTATCGCTTACCCTTTTTGGAATCGTAAAAGTATTACCTTGATCCAAACTTCTTGTGAAAACTATCCTGCATATAGGATCGTCGTGTCTAATATCACATTCGGTCCAAACTATATAGATCATAGACCCATCACGATTTATGATCATATGCGGGTCGAGAGAGTCGTCATTACTATTGCTTAAATTGACAGTATCACTAAAAGAATCACCATAATTCAAACTTTTCCTAAAGAATACTTCCTTGTTTTTAGAGGTTGTATTCTCGTTTGCGGCCCATACTACGAATAGATTTTTTCCCTCTGCTGAGAGATCATGAAGGTGTACGTTACCAGTAGCTTTACTCAAGTTTGTTACATTCCCAAACTTTTCACCGTGGTCTTGACTTTTCCGAAATAACAATTTCCATTGATCTGCTTGCTTATCTTCCCACGTTATGTAGACGTTATTTTTACTATGTCTTAATTTTATTATATTTGAAATTCCAGGTGTCTTACTTATGTCCTTCGTATTGGTAAATGATTTTACGGCATTATCGATCTTTTTGAAGATCACCTCGCTATTTTGTGAATTGATATTAGATATCCACGATGCATAAATACGATCTTCGGACACTGAAAATTGTGGATTTATTGAGTCCATCGTTTCATTCCCTAGTACCACTGAAGAAGAATCTTCAATTGCGAATGATTCAGTATCCAAAATAGCTCCAATAATATAGACAAAAATCATGAGCATGGCAAAAATCAATATCTTGACAAAATCCCGGATATGAAAATGCCTGCCTATAAACAAAATTAACTTAGCTCCACACAAAGTATCGCCATGTCTTGTTTATATTGTAGTGTTTTATCTTTAGACAGATGGAATTTCATATGTATAAAGAAATTAAAAAACATATTGTACATAATAATCTTCACAACAGGTGACATGATAGTTTTTGCAGTAAAGTCGTGTCGTATTCACAATGTGTCCATCAATGACACTGAAATAGTCTCAACTGAGATATTCTGTTTTAATATCTGATTGATCCTAGAATTTCATAAAATGGGTCGGATCGTCGCGAGATCTTCATAGATTTTTCCTCAGACTTGAGCAGCAACAAAAATTCACCTCATCCCCTTAGTATATTTAGCTTGCATTATTTTTAATGTTTCTAAAGTTTAATGTAGCAACGTTCTTTCTCAGCTTCTTAAGAGTACCTGATAAACTCACTACCGTCAACGAAGGTTGAGTCATACTTAACGAAACTAAGAGATAGTCCAGGTATTTTAGTTTGCATCCAATAAACAATATGTTTCCAAATTCGTAATCATATAGTTTTAACATAGCTAATTCGGCATGCAGAATTCCAAAAAGTTCTTTAAATCGTCCAACGATTTTTTCATGCAGTTGAATCGGTCTGAAAATACTGTTCTCGTCATACATAACTGCAACATATCTTCTTTTATCTCTATGATTTAGCATGAATCCATCTTGCCTTATCTTTTGAGTAAAGCCATTCTGAAATTTCTTTCCAATAATTTTTGGGCGATATCCCCATAAATTTCAAGATTGAATCAAATGTTCTTGCAGAAACCATTTCATTGATAGAAGTAGCGCCACTAGATAATATGAACTGGCAATGGTTAGATTTACAGAATTCATAAATCGATTTTACTTCTTTGATCCATTTTCCAGTCATGGATCCATCCAATTTTTTTGTACTCACAATTGAAATTTCTATTCCAAGTCCTCTCTTCGATTTCCGTTTAATTGTATCTTTCTTTTGAAAGGGATCAATAACAAAGAGATCAGTTTTGCCATCCAATAATTTTATGTTATCTGCAACTATCAGGTGAGGATAGTAATCTGCAATTGGATATTTTTTATCCATTCTTAGAATAATATTTTCTAATGGTTTTATCCTAACAGAGTTATTTGAATCAATGCCTATCAAATCGAGCCCTAATATTTTGGCCATAGTCAAAGCTCTGTCAATATCTAAGACATGGATTCCCAAATCTATTTTTTTGTAAATAAATCAATCACATGATCCCTGAATTTATTATTTTGGTTAAACTCCTTTATTGGTTTAAATCTGATTCTAATAGAATCATGATCCGAAAGTGATATTATTCCATTACACATATCTTGCTTATCAAGCCTAATGTAAAAATTGTCCTTTTCATCAAAAGAATCCGATATTGAGTGTAAAACATAATTCTTTTCATTTGTTCTTAACAAGGAAATAATCCTCCCCAATAAATCGTTCGATTCTTTGTAATCACAATCAGCTTTAAGTAGGGATATTTCATTCCCCCAATGTCCTCGGGCCTGTGAAATCAAAAATTTATCTTTAGGAATAGCGAAAAGTTCATTCATTTTGGAAAGAATTTTTGCAATATCTTCTGTTGCGTGGACTACAACATGTATAGTTGTAGAAAGTATCAACCTAGATTAATATCGCTATTTAACATAATAAAACTTAAATGAAAAAGAGCTAGGCAGCTGTTTCCACATTGACCGGCGTTTCTTTATTTTCGGCTTGATTTTCAGCATCAACTTTCTCGATAGATGATTTAGGTGATGATATAAGTTTAGTCTTTTTAATACCAATATGACGCAATAATGCAATCTTTCTTCCTTTTTCCAATATTTCTCTATTAAATTCGCTATTGTCATCAGTAACTTGTTTTATGAAAGTATTAAGATCCCATTGTGGTATCTTTTCTGATAATAATTGATGTATTACTCTTCTCAGTTCATGTTTCTTTGAAGAATTTATTCTCCGCTGGCTAAACGCGATAATCTCGACTCTAAATTCATAACCATCATTTGTAGTATAATTATGAATGTGAGTAATCATGGAGCTACCTCTCCTGACAAGGCTTCTCAGAAATTCCTTTCCATACTCATGGCCTTTGAAAATTGTTCTAGCAACTCCCTCGTTTATCTTTTCAATTTCTAAAAATACTTTTGTCTTATGATCTGCTGGATCCTGTTTCTTTATATCAAATAAAGTATTTTCTACAACTCTACCAATTGCTGTGTTGGGATCTGTTATAGGCAGATAATTTATATGGTGTCCTCCAAAATCTCCAAAGGAATTCGGTGAGTCTATAAAGAGCCATTGCTTGTCTCTCCATTTATCTCTAACCCTGCCGCCTCTTCTTGATCCTTTTACCATAAAAAAATCGCCTATGACCAAAATATAAGTTGTGCGTTAATAAATTTCAATATTAAAAAATGAATTGATTGATAATTTTTGAAAAAAAAATTAATCTGACATTGGTTTCCCGTCAGATGTGTACCTTACTTTTTTATTTTCGGATGATGCAACAGGTGGTGCAGTACGTTGTCGGTATCTCTTTGCTCTTGAGGCGCTCAAGATTATCACGAAAATTACAAAAGCCGCTGTAGTTATTGCATACATCAAATTTGAATCAGCCATAACATTGCCTTATCAAAGCTTGTTTAAAAATATTTATGCACCTTCGTCATCCATTTTATCAAATTTCTATAAAAAGTTAAAAAGCAATTAGTAATTTTTGAATCAAAATAACGAAAAATAATTAAAATATATTATAGAATACAGATATAATAGTATGACCCGAATTTTTGACTCTAAAACTTGGCGATATGTTTCTACTGCTGCATACGACGGAAAAAATAATACATTAAAGATAACTGTTAACTTTACTGGGAGTTCACCCTGATAACTCAATTAATGAGTATTAAAAAAATAAAATAAAAATAATTTTGAGTGAATATTAACGCAATTAAATAAATGAGCTGAATAGATTCAATTTTATAATATGGCCCGTGGTATTTTTTAGGTTTAATCGGTTCAATTAAAAAGATCGAAGACATTAGATGTATAAATCGTCCTCATGGTAACAGTCTTAAGCACTAGGGTTTCCTAATCTTTAAAATATATAAAGAGCTTAATTTTCTAAATCATTCAAAACGCCTCAATTTATATTAAGATATTCTAAATTGAATTATTGAACCTATGCAATATAACTTGAGTGAATTGTGTAATAGCATTTTTGAGATTAATGAAAAGATACGATTTGTTGGAATAATCGATCAGATGGGAAAATTAATTGGAGGAGACATGAAGAAGGACCTACCGTCCTTGGAAAAAAACGATGGCTCAATCAGACTTTATCTTGGATATGCTATAAATAATATCCTAAGACGTGATTTTGATGATGTTTTTGGTAAAGTGCATTATACATTCTCTGAAAGGGAGCGAATTAAGCTATTAACTATACCTATAGATGATAATTTACTTCTCGTCTCTATGGATAAATCTACAGATCATGTTGAATTGATAAACAAGATAATAGCGGTTGCAAAAAAACTCATGAAGTCGTGATATACAAGAAAGGAATGGCATTATTTTACGCTGACAAGAATATTCTTTACTCTTCTCTTTTCCCACATTAATAGGTAAATTATTCCGATAACTAAAAGTATTTCAACTGACTTGGCCATGATTCCTGCAATATCGATATTCTCAGATTTATTGTCCGGTGACAATGGAGGCGCGACAATTACCGAATATGCATACAGTCCTATAAGAACTGATGTACCAAATAATCCAAAATAATTTAGCGCCACTCTTTTTTTGTATTGACTTAGAATAAATTTCCTATTGTTACCAGAATAAGGTTCAGGCACAAAATTGATCAAAATATACAAGATTCCATAGGCTAACTGAGCTCCTGCTGCAGCAATTAAGAAAATTGAATAATAAATTTGTAAAGATCCGTGTTCTGGGAAAATAGCCAGATGTACTAGACCTCCGGCTATGGCAAGCAACATGATGACGTATTTTAGAGTTTCTTTTTCTGGTTTCCAATCTAAAGTAAGATTTCTCTTTTTGAAATAAGTCTTACTTAAAATTATCCCAAGAACTGTGATGGGAACTAAAATAGAAATCACCAAGAGAGAATTTCTGACCAGTCCCCAGGAATTTGATATAGAAACATTGAATATCACGCGTTCACAATTACAATCCGATATACTGGAAAGAATGGATCTTGTAGGATCTAATTGATTGTGATTTACCATTTTGCCATCGTTTGCTAAACTGAGTACTATTTCATATGAACCTGTTTGAGGGAACACATAATATAAATTGAAATCTCCAATGTCTCGTAAAGTCCAAGGAAATCCTTTTACTCTTTCACCCGTACTTTCTTGATAGATTTCGACCATTGTTTCAACATTGTATACGTCTTTTCCATCAAAATCTTGTATGCTAAATGTTATCTGTGTTGGTTCACTAGGTGCCGCGTATTCCGGATCTAAGGCCATATATGGATAGTATTTTCCTAATCCGTCCCTGTTTGAACCTCCATTGTAGTGGGGCGTATGGGAAAGATGTGCAAACGACATGAAGTGGGGTATTGAAGTCACTATTAAAATGAAAAATAAAAGGGATATCAAAACATACTGGGTTTTCATATTAATAGGCTATGAAATGTAACGTAACAGTTTCATATAAGTCGTACCTGGTTCTAAAAGTAATTAATTTCAACACAGACTTACTTTTAATATCCGTATGATAACTATCAAGCTCGTCTTCTAATCATTGTGTTTTCAGATCATGTAAATTGGGAATAGATAAGATTAGGGATATTTTCCTAAATCCTCTCATTGTTTCATAAGCAGAATGGTTCAAAATAAGAAAAATTTATTTCAGCAGTATCTTAACTCCTTTATGTCTAATTGAACAAAGCGATAAGTGTAAATGATTACTTGAATAATTTCCCTCACAATTCATTTAGAAGTAATCAAGATCAAGTAATAAAGCAGATTTGTGATGCTTTTAATTCTGGTTATAAATATGTGATATTAGAAGCTCCAACAGGATTTGGCAAGAGTGCAATTGCAATAACAATTGCTCGGACGCTTGGCTCAAGCTATATATGTACTGCAACTAAGGATCTTCAAACTCAATACATTCATGACTATAAATTTCTAAAAGTTGCAAAAGGAAAAAGCAACTTTCAATGTAGGGTTAAAGAAGATTTTATTGAGGCTGGAAGATATCAGTGTACTTCATGTAACTTGGGAACCGAAAGGGAGTGCAAACATACGTCTTGTGATTACGGACCATGTTTATCTGACGAATCAATGGAAGGAGCTGGGTGTAAATACAGAACTTTTATAAATGATTACAAAATTGATAACAAGGGAAAGGAAAATGAAATAATTTTTATTGATAAAGAAAAAATAGAAAATTATAAGAGAGAATATTCAAATTGGATTCATTTAAAAAATTTTGATGACCCCCGTGAATGGAATCCATGTTATTATTTTGACCAATTATTTCAAGCATTGAAAGCAAGTCACTCAATTTTTAATTACGCGATTTTTTTATCGTTACTGTCAAACAAGAATATGATGCAACAACGAGAATTACTTGTATTGGATGAAGCACACTTACTTGAAACTGAAATTGTTAAATTCAGAGGACTTTCTATATCAAAGAAAAGATGGAAGAGATACATACATGACTTTAAGATGGTAGATTATGGATATGATATTGATGGCTGGTTAGATTTTTTGATTGAGTTAGAAAAAACTATGCTCATCTTAATTGGATATGAATCTCTTGTGTATTCACTTATAAAGGAACGAAAAATAAAATATGGGTATAATTCAAAAAAGAAAAATAAGGTAAGAAGCAAAAGGATAGTAAGTGCTTCAGAATTATTTGAAGATGATGCCAGTCTTGAAATAAATATTAAAACTGAAGATGGAAAAAAATTGCTAATAGATAAAGAGTTACTAATCGACATTGTACAAGATATTGATAAACTCACAAGAACCATAAATAATATACTTGCAAGCCCCAAAAACTGGATAGTCTCCGAAGTCCATAAAGAAAATTACGATGTTACGAGAGTTGAACTGAAACCGCTGGATCCTTCAAAATACAGTAAAACAATTGTTGAGAAATGCCCAAAAACACTAATTATGAGTGCAACAATTCTGAATCATCAAACGTTCCAGAAAAACCTCGGACTTGATTCTGAAAATGATAAAACCAAATTTATACAAATTCAATCAGATTTTCCAATTGAAAATAGACCCATTTTTCCTCTTAGTGTCGAATATCTTAATTTTAGTAATTTGCAGCAAATGGATGTAAAGACAAAGATATCGAGGGCAATTGACAATATAATGTATATACATAGTAACGATAAAGGTATCATCCATACAAGTTCCTACGAGCAATTGAATTTTATTAAGGAAAATCTTTCAAAAATGAATTCAAGGAGATTAATTTTGACGGATCCTGAAATTGAAAGGGACGAGGTAATAAAGGAACATTCTGAAAGTAAGAAACCTACTGTACTTATTTCTCCATCTTTGCATACCGGTCTCGATTTAAAAGATCACCTATCTAGGTTTCAAATAATCACGAAGGTACCATATCCCAATATAGCCGATAAATGGACATCAGAGAAAAGGAAAATTAACAAGGAATGGTATTATTGGCAGACAGCGTTAAGATTAGTTCAGGCATATGGTCGGTCCATAAGATCAAAAGATGATTGGGCAAAAACATATGTTTTGGATTCGGCATTTAATTATTTTGTCAAGGTCAATCATAATATACTTCCAAAGTGGTTCCTCTCTGCAATAAGGAAATAATTCTTGATATTAGTGCAATAAGTTAAATTTTAAAATTTCCGATCGTGAATCGTCTTTTGTTACGATCCATTTATATCCTTTATTTATACCCTCATTTACGGAGCTTTATTCTATTCTTAAATACTCGACTTAAGACAAGTTAAGGTTTTTAAGTATCGCTTTTTGTTCCTTTTAAAGGGTAGCGGTGACATACCTCACTTGGTTTTTATTATTTATTAAGAGGTATTTCGATATAATAGGTATTAAGTTTCAGGTATCAAGGGATTGATAGAAGGTTGTTAATTTTTAGTGGTTAAGAATTGGCTAGTCGCCATAATAGACGATGAGTCGGACATTGTTAACCTCTTCCGGGACGCACTTAGCAAAATCAGGGGAGTGTCAATATTCACGTTTACGGATACTGTAGTGGCATTTGAACATTTTACAATTTACAAAAACGCGTATGTTCTGATAATATCAGACTTAAAAATGCCTGGTCTTAATGGAGTAGAATTAATTAATAAGATGAAAAAGGTGAATCCCTTAGTAAGAACGTTACTTATGACCGCATTTGAAGTGGACGATGTTGTGTTTGAAGAATATGTCAAAAATGAAATAATAAATGGTTTCCTTCAAAAACCGATAAAGTTAAGAGATTTGCGTTCAGAGGTTAAAAAACAGATAAATATTTACAAAAGAGGCAGAAAATAATTTCTTATTATCACGATAACAATTCAATCCAAAGAGTATCTACAGATGCACTAATCTATCGTTATTTATGTTTCGTATTGTGAAATTCATATATTGGAATGGATTTCTATTAGAGTATGGTTAATTTTCATACATCAAAGAAGATGAATGCTTCTGTTTCTGAGGTTTGGAAAATTTTATCAGATCTTGATAGAGAAATAGAATTTTGGCATGGTACTAAATCGATTAAAAACATAAGTAAATCAGATAAAGTGGTTGAAAGAGAAGTTGTCATTGCTTTCAAGAATTCAATATGCAGAGAGACAGTCACAATTGATCCAATGAAATCTATCACAACAAACATTACTGACGGGCCAATAAAGGGTAAAAAGGTAGTTGTCATTAACCCAGAAGGAGACCAAGCAAGTGTAGTAGACGTAGAATGGGATATTAGAATTTCGGGTTTCATGGGCATTTTTTCAAAGATGGTTAAAAAACATATTCTGGAAGGAACGAATGATGCATTGGACAGAATCTCAAAAGTGGTTGAAAAATAGTCAATAAAATTAATGGCTACGTTAAATTCGATGCCACAAATTCAAATGTTATATGTATCTATTAATGTTAGACTGGAGAAACATTTATTAACATTTCTAACATCATCTACATCACGAAACACTCAAGAAATTGGAAGAATTTATGATTACTATGAAGGATACTTTGACTCAGACTATAATTTGAATTTATTTGTTTTACTTAATTTCATGTTATATAATTAATCAGATATATTACTTTAATTCTTTCAGCAGTGAATCAACTTCTAACGTATTGATAACATCTGTTTTTTTTGCCCATCCTCTTCTTGCCTGACCTATGCCAAATAGAAGATAAGCAAAATGGACAGGATGATGGGCGTCAGAATTTATGGCTAGTTTTGTACCATTTTGTACTGCCAACCGTATATGCTCATCTTTTAAATCCAATCTGTGATAATTGGAATTGATTTCCAAAACGGTTCTAGTTTCATGAGCAATATCAATTATTTTTTCTATATCGACAGAATAGCCTTCTCTTTTGTTTATTATCCTGCCTGTGGGATGGCACAGTAAATCTACACTTGGGTTTTTTGCTGCTTTGACAAGTCTCTCAGTTTGAATATCCTTGGACAACGAAAAATTTGAGTGAATTGCAGCTCCTACAATATCCAGCTTATCCAATATATTATTGGGGATATCCAGCGTACCATCTCTAAGAATGTTGACTTCCGCAGAACTTAAAATCCTAAACCTAGTATCAGTTGAATATTCTTTAAAAGCATCATTTAATTCTTGTATTTTATTGATTTGGGCTAACAGTTGATTCTCATTCAGACCATTTGCTAAGCGAAGGCTTCTTGTATGATCAGTAATTGCTATATAGTCCAATCCGAATTTTTTTCTTGCTTGTAGAGCCATATCTTTTATTGACATTGTGCCATCGGTACTATCGCTATGTGTGTGTAAGTCACCTTTCAAATCACCATATTCTACTAAAGCTAGATTCCCTTTCTTTTTTTTAGAGAAAAACTCAATTTCACCACAATCTTCCCTTAGTTCAGGGGGAATATATTGTAGGTCGAGAAGTTCATAAATTTCTTTTTCATTGATTCCAGCAACTTTTTTCTTTTTCTTGGTGAAGAGTCCCCATTCATTAAGATGAAAACCTTTTGAAATTGCCAAATTGCGCAGCGAAATATTGTGGTCCTTGTTTCCAGTAAAATATTGTGAAGCAGATCCGAAACTTTCTTCAGGAACCACTAATAAATCAACACCTATACCATTTCTAAGTTCAACAAATGCTTTTGTCCTGCCTCTTCCCCTAATTTCTTCAACTTCAGGCATATTGACAAAAAAGTTAACCACTTTTTCTGGTTCTTCTGTAGAGACCAATATATCAATATCCCCGATAGTTTCTTTCATCCTCCTGAAAGACCCTACAGTAGCACAATTAATGACACTCTCTTCTTCAGTCAATCTGCTTTCTATTTTTTTTATGAGGGGATAAATATCCCCTAGAAGGTGTCTACTTTTATTTTTTTTTGATAATTGGATCGTCTTCAAAATATTACTTTCTTTCATCTTGGAAAAACCCTTTAACTTTGCAATTCTACCTTCTAGTGCTGCTTTTTCTAATTCAGATACAGTGGTGATTTTCAATTTCTCATAAAGTGTCTTTATTGTCTTGGGACCTATTCCTCTCATATTTGAAAATTCAGATATCTTGATAGGTATTTTCTTCTTTAATTCTTCATGATAAGCGATTTTATGTAATTTAATAAATTCCTCTATCTTTAAGGAAATAGCGCTGCCAACTGATGGTATTTTTCGAAGACCAGCAATCCCATTTTCAAGATATATTTCTTCAAGATCCATAGACAAATTTTCAATCACGTCCGCAGCCTTTTCATATGCTCTAACCTTGAAGATGGTGTTAGGATCATTTTCTGCTATTTGGATAAGATATGAGATTTCTCGAAATATTCTAACAATTTCAATATTTTTCATTTCATAATTATAGATATCATTTGTATATCCTACATAATAATAAATTTAATCTTTACAAACTAGATTAGCATTTAATGGATATCTTTGAATAGGATCATTCTATGGAATTTCGAATTTCGTATTAGTACATTACATTGTGATTTTTGATTGTGTTGAACTAAAAATATTGATGCAGCCTTTGATTTGACCAGAAGAGTTTAAGACTTTTCCACACAAGTTAAATTGCATAAGAATACTAATAATCATAATGATTGAAGTTGGATACGATTATCCACTATACAGACCGCCTTCAGAAGCTAATTCTGCTATTTTTCAGGTTACTTTGGGATGCTCTTTTAACAAGTGTTCATTTTGTAATATGTATAGAACAAAAGAATACTCCGAGAGACCATGGGAGGAAATTAAGACTGAAGTTGATATTATTTCAAAATCATATCCTCAAACTGATAAGGTATTTCTGGCAGATGGTGACGCATTAAACCTTTCAACAGAAAGATTGATTCAGATATTAATGTATGTTAAAGAAAAATTTCCAAATTTAAAGAGAATTTCATGTTATGCAATGCCAAAAAATCTCCTTCAAAAGAGTTCTGATGAACTGACTTTACTCAACAGAGAGGGACTAAATATGCTGTACGTGGGAATAGAAACAGGACATGATGTTTTGCTCAAAAAAATAACAAAAGGAGCCACATCAAAGAGCATTATTGAAGGGTGCAATAGAGCAAAAAAAAGTGGGTTTATCATCTCCTGTATGATTATCCTGGGAATAGGTGGAAAAAAATATTCAGTAGAACATATGAAAGAAACAGCTAGAGTGGTAAGTGAAGTTTCACCAAACTTTCTAGCCGCCTTGACGCTAATTCTTGAAGATGGGGTTTACGATGAGTTTATGCAAAAATTTGGAGAACCATTTGAGCATTTAGATGATTCTTCAATACTTGATGAACTTGAAATATTGGTAAATGGCATCACACCTGCTTCATCTATTGTCTTTAGGGCTAATCATGCATCGAATGTATATTCGGTTGGTGGCAATTTGCCCGAAGACAAGGAAAAAATGATTTTATTAATAAGAAGATTAAAACAACATCCTGAATTGTTAAAACCAAAAGTTTTACGCAGGTTTTAAAAATATAAACGAAAAAAATAATGAACAATGAAATGAATAATGACTTAATACGTGAAATTAATTTACTCTATAGCCAATCATCATTTTCTTATTTTGATTATGCAAAATCTACTAACTAGCATGGGTACCTTATTTTATTTTAATTTCCTTTATGTCACCCATGTATTTTCTTAATACATTTGGTACTATTACTGTTTGATTATTTGTTTGATAATTTTCAAGTATTGCAACCATCGTGCGCTCCGTGGCCACAAGAGTACTGTTCAAAGTATGTACCAGCTGTGTATCCTCATTGATTTTTTCTCTATGACGTATACTCAATCTTCTTGACTGAAAATCAACACAATTAGAACATGAACCTATTTCTCTATACTTATTTTGTCCTGGCATCCATGCTTCTATATCATAAGTCTTTGAAGATACCTTGCCTGTATCGGCACTACATAGTAGCACAACCCGAAATGGGATTTCCAAATTTTGATAAAATCGTTCCGAGATATTTAACATTCTTTCGTGTTCATTAAAGGAATTTTGGGCATCTGAAATCACAAATTGTTCCACTTTTTCGAATTGATGAACTCTGAAAATTCCCTTCATGTCTTTACCATGTGCTCCGGCTTCCTTTCTAAAGCAGGAACTGATACTTGCGTATCTCAACGGCAATTTCCGTGAGTCCAAAATTTCATCCATATGCATTGAAGCCATCGCATGCTCCGATGTACCAATCATATATAGATCTTCATTTTCGATTTTATAAATTACATCTTCAAAATCGTCCATGATAATAGATCCCTTAATAGCATCCTTCTTTAACATAAACGGAGGTTGAATTAACTGATAACCATATTCGACAAGAAAGTCCAATGCATAATTTATCAAAGCTTGATTCAATTTAACAAGTTCATTTTTTAAGAAATAAAATCTTGATCCGGCTATTTTTGCTGCTCTTTCTAAATCAATCAATCCAAGTGAATTGGCCAGATCAACGTGGTCTATCATGGATCCAGATTTAAGGTAGTCATCATGTATTCTAATAACTATGTTATCTTCTTCGCTATCTCCAATTGGTACTGACTTGTGTAGGACATTGGGAATCGAGTAAATCAAATCTGAGTATCTCTTTTCTACTATGACCTTCTTATTTTCCACACTCTGCATCGACTCACCAACTTTTTTCATTTCATCGAGTTCTTTATCAGCACTTTCTTGATTCTTTTTCTTGGTCGCGATACTTTGGGATAAAGTATTTTTTCTATGTCTTAAATTCTGTATTTCCATTATTAGTTCCCGTCTTTTCTTGTCCAAATCCAATAGTTCTGAAACAGGATATTCAACTTTTCTTCTTCTTAGCATGTCTTTTAAGAGTTGAGGGTTATCTTTGAGAATCTTTGGATCAATCATTAGCTGTCACTGTCCTTGATAACGATATATGCTCTAGTATTTCATCTATTGTATTGAGGAACGTTCCTGTCCCTTTATTACAAAAAATATCAATAACCAAATATTTCTTTTCAGCTTTAATATCAATCTTTAATCCTTCAGGAATGCAAACATTATCTGGTGTTAATACTTTAATCATAGTATCTAATTCCTTCTTACTATCAAATTGTATTTTCATGCTAGTCTTGATATTAAATCCTTCCATCATTTCGAAGTCTTCTTGATGAGTTTCAAAATAATAGACATCAATGAATCCTCTTGTGTCGTAGGGATAATAATCTGTACTTCGGTATTGCCAAATGTGGCTGTCATTCCATCAATTGTCTTTGATAATTCATTTATCATCTGATCGGCATCGATATGTCGATTATAACCAAAGCTGAGAAAGTATTTGGAATAATTTTCATCAATTGCTATTTTCATGATTATTACATTATTCATAAATTGATAATGAGATGTCAATAGACGAAATAAGTAACCAACATAATCTGGTTCAATTATCCCATCTGCGTTAATGAACACGTATAGGCCCTTAGCAGAGATTCTCCATTTTTCTTTTAGGATTTTTGAAATTAATTTTTGCGAGCTATTCTTGAATTCTTCTACGTCCTTCTCAGCCTCCTCGAGAGAGTCTGATCTTTCACCAAGACAAATGCTCATGCCCAATCCTGATTTCATACTGATTGCACAAGAATTCAACAATTCTGAAAATCTGCGAGCATCATATAGCTGACTGCCATATTCTTCGGGTGGAAGAACATAGGTATAACCTATGATAATGTTTTCTAAGTTTTCAATGTTACTGTTAATCTTAGAACTAAGGTAATTTTTAATAGATTCAATTATAAGAAATTTTTCTTCTTGATTGATATCAGCAATCGTCTTCCACCTTCCGTCTTTTTTCAACTTAATGTTCGTGTTCCTTAAGAGCTCAAGACAATTATTGCTGTTAGATGTTAGTCCATCTAGATAAGGAATAAAGGTATTGGCAATTGATTCATGAATGGGTAAGGATTCACTATTGGATAACAAAAGATCAATATCTGATTGTATCAATCCATTTTTTTTTGAATCTTCCAATATCTTATTATTGAGACCAACAAGGGATCTTTTGTCACCGATATCCTGATATTCTCCCAATGCTGAAACAATTGCAAGTGGAGACAGGTCTGTAAATTTTTTATCCAGATTTTTTGCTAAAAGATAAGAAATGCCGCCCGAAGAAATTTCCTTTTCACCATCGATATCATATTTCCACGGATTTAGAATATTATTATTATCATCAGTGGCTATTTCGGCAAAAGAAATTTTTTTATGATCCAATACAATCCACTCCTT
>JAATVM010000115.1 GCA_014523495.1 Nitrososphaerales archaeon TH1920 | reverse complement strand
GTAACACCAATACTACAATTATCAGAAAGAGGATCTCTAAAGGGGAAAATAATAGGTTGTTTTTCTAGTCCAAAGAGAGAAGATATTCTTAAGATTGAAGGAGTAAAGGAAGATAAAAACAGAATGAGTATGCTAAAAAGATTCATTAACTTTAGAGAAGACTTAATCGAGAAAAATGATATTGATTATGTTATCATGGATTCAAGTCCGGGAATCAGATTTTGGGCAATAAATGCATTAGCATTATCAGATATTGTATTTCTCACACTCAAAATGGGAGATATGGATATTGGAGGCACTAAGATGATTGCCAATGAAATATTGGCTCAATTCAAGGAACAGGGAAATACCAAATATTATCTACTTCTCAACAGAATAGCAGGTTATTGTATCCCATATTCACAAGTAGACGAACCGCATGAGAGTCATTCCGATGCAAATTATAGCTCTTTGACTCCCGTAGCCGATGATTTTATTAAGAAATTGTCCAGCGAGACGGGCATCGATGTAATGACATCTATTCCATGCTATTGCGATATCCAATTTGCCCAAAAAGAATTTCTAACTGTTCTTGGAATTCCTGAGCATCCTTTCTCACAACAGATAGAGGTTTTAAAAAAGTTAATAGAGATTTGAGTAATTAATCTATTTTGTTTCTTCATATGCATGAAAAAACAGGTATATAGATCCAACTTTATATAATATCCAAAATGACCATTCCAGGACTTGCTGAACTCACTGATGGGGAAGAAAATATTTCACCCACCTTGTTTCTCTTGTCAGGTCCACCTGGAATAGGAAAGAGAGATTATTGTAGGGAATTTCTTGAAGAGGGTTTAAGCTCCGGAAAAAAATGTGTTTTTCTATCTTCGAAAGTTACAGATAGAGAAAAAATTGAATTGTTTAATATGAATGAAAAAAAATTCAGTTCGTTATTTGTAAACCCATCGCTTCTATATGATACACCAAACGAAAAATCTCTTGACGATACGTTGAAGCAAATACTTTCCTATCTTTCAGACACACAAAATGATGAATCTCCAGATCAGGAAAGTAAGAAGAGTATCGAAAATGGAGACAATGGTGTCTATTTTGTCATGGACTCATTAAATCATTTTTGTGATATTTTTCAACTTAATCCAATTAGAAAATTTTTGGCAAAACTAGTTCTGCAGCTAAAAAGGAGAAAAACCATGGGAATATTTACTATTGATACACCGATATCTGAAGAATATCATCCGATAGTCTCATTTTGTGATGGAATAATGGAGATGAAATTTGAAGAATCTAAAGATATCTTGATTAGAAAAATACGACTACTTTCAGTTGCTGACCATGCTATGACAAAACCAACTTGGATACAATTTAGAATAGATAAGAATGGGCGGTTGACTTTTGCAGATGATCTACTTAAATGTACTTTGGATGGAAGAGTCATTCAACATCCCCCAGTTTATTACCTTGACTTACCGTTTCATTCAGAAGAGTGCGCAAAAACATATAGAAAATTTATGTCAGTTTTTAGAGACCTTGATCCAAAGTATGAAGTTTTAAATTATAACTTTTGCTTTATTGATATTGTAGGATTATCCAATCCAGACTTGGCGGTTCACAGGCAGAAGGAAAAAATTGTAAGATTAAATGAATTTATCAGTTCTTGTAATTCATTTAGGAAAATATCTGACGACTCGAAGATAATTCTTCCCGCTGGGGACGGGATGGCTATTGGCTATGAAAACAACCCTGAGTTACCATACAAGTTAAGTGTTGAACTTCATAGTTTTCTACGGAAATATAACAAACGAATGGAGACGGATAACAAGATCAAAGTTAGAATTGGCCTAAGTTCTGGACCTGTATTCACTGTTTATGACATATCAAACAGACTTAACGTTTGGGGTCCCGGCATAATTATGGCAAGGCGGGTTATGGATCTTGGAGATAGCTGGCACATACTTATTACAGAGAATTTTGCTATGCAACTAAAGCCATTGTACGAAGAATATAGAAATAATATCAGGTTTATAGGATCCTATGAAATCAAACATGGAGAAAAAATCAATGTTTATTCTGCATATTGTGATGATTATGGGAATCCTGAATTGCCAGAAAAATTCAAACAAATCTATACAACTCCATAATTTGTTTGATACCGGGGATAGGAAGTCAATTTTCATCTATTTTTGGATATTCTGACAAAGATTTCTTTAAATTATCCAAACTACTAATGGATAAATCGTCCGTTGATGGTTGGTAATGAAGCAGAATAAAAAGAAAGACAATAATAGTAAGAAGGATAGAGCTCTCGATCCTAAAAAAAAGAGGGAGGATAAAAGCTACTTTGCTGTAACTCGAAAGAGAAGAAATAGGAATTTGATGATTATTGTGCCAGCAGTGGCGGCACTTTTGGCGATAATGGCTTATGCGATCACTATATATTCTGAAAATTTGGAAACACCAGGTCAGAATTTCGGTGCCCTCGGTTCTGAGCATGTCCATTCAGCATTTGCTGTAAAAATTGATGGCGTTAAATTGAATTTTAGTGAGCCAAAGTACCAGGTGCAATCTAAATATATCCACGTGGAAAATAATGATGGCAATACATTACATAGGCATGCAACTGGCGTTCCTGTTGGAGAATTCTTTAAGAGCGTAGGTATGAATGTCACTGATAGCTGCTTTACTCTTGAGAATAAAACAAGTTATTGCAGTGACGGAAAATCAAATCTAGAATTTTATGTTAATGGAAATAAAACAGACTCAATTGCAAATTATGTGATTATAGATGACGACAGAATATTGATAGTTTATGGAAACAAGAATGAAATGGAAACGGAACAAGATCTGGATGCACTAAGACTTACTGAAATAAAGAAATAAGAAATAAGATCAAAATTTTCAGAAACTCATTTTTTCATTGATTCATTCTCTAACAATAGTAAATACAAAAACAATATTTCAAATTTGAATTTGTAAGAAATCTGGTATTAATTTGGACAAAAGTATTAATTTAAAATAGAGTCATTATCGGTATGGTCGAGCCTGTAATACTTATTTCCGCGCTTGCGGGTGCAGGATCTTTTTTCTCACCATGCATATTACCTATTTTACCGGCCTTTATTGCATATCTATCAGGTACAACACTCAATGAGATACAAGATTCATCAGGTCAATCACTCAGACTAAAAAAAGCCACCAGATTAAATATATTTTTAAATACTGTATATTTTGTTCTGGGATTCTCACTTGTCTTTGCTGTGTTAGGTGTAATTCTAAATAGTGTCTTAATGTCCATAGGGCTAGGTTTTCAAAATGTGTTGACCTATGTTGGAGGACTAGTTATTATAGGATTTGGTGCCTATTTAATACTCTCGACAAGGTTAAGACGTCTTAACTTTGAAAAGAAATTTTCTTCTATTCCTAAATTTAAGACCAGCTATATTACATCATTTGTATTTGGAGCCGCATTTGCAGCGGCTTGGACCCCATGTGTGGGACCAATATTAGGAAGCACTCTAACACTGGCAGCAACTGCGCCAGGAGCTGCTTACAATTTATTACTGGCTTATTCACTAGGGCTTGGCATACCATTTTTAGTAACAGGGCTGTTTTTTTCACAAGCCACAAACATAATCAGAAAAATGGTAAAACATCTAAAATATTTTAATCCCGCAATGGGTATCATGCTCATAATACTTGGAATATTAGTATTTACAAATAGTCTCAGCATACTTGGTAATTTCCCTCTGGCCAATGAAATTATTAATATTGAAAGGGGATCCTAGATGAATAAGGATAACATTAGCGCATTGTTAACTGGAGTAGGTGTGGTGGCCCTTATAGTGGGATTTGCAATTTATTTCAATAATCCTGAACTGAATAAATCTCCTCTTGGCGATGGTAATGGACAATTAATAACATCAGATCCAAATAGCAAGGATGGTATTTCAAATGTTAAATTATCAATAGACAAATCTCAGTTCAAAAAAGCACCAGAATTCAGCGGAATAACATCATACATTAACACAAACGAGACAAAATTATCTGAACTAAGGGGAAAGGTGGTATTGGTTGACTTTTGGACATACAGCTGTATTAACTGTATTAGAACGATACCGTATCTTGTTGAATGGAATCACAAATATTCTGACAAAGGATTGGTCATTGTAGGAATGCATAGTCCTGAATTTGAATTTGAAAAAAATATAGATAATGTTAAACAGGCAGTAACAAGATTTGGAATAAAATATCCTGTATTGTTGGATAATGATCATAAGACTTGGAACGCCTTTCAAAATAGTTACTGGCCGAGGAAATATCTTGTGGATTCAGAAGGATACATTCGATATGATCATATTGGAGAGGGAGGTTATGTTGAAACTGAAAATGCAATAAGGAACTTACTGGCAGAAAGATCCAGTCAACAAGGAATTGAGATTTCCAATCTTAATCAAACAAAACTAAATGTCCCTGGGGCGGCATCTGTTGATTTCAATCAAATCAAAACACCTGAATTATACTTTGGATACCAATATGCGAGAGATCAGCTTGGAAATATTGAAGGATTCAATCCTGAAAAGGCTGTCAACTATACAATAACAGATTCTAATCTGAAGCCTAATCTTATCTATCTTCAGGGATTATGGAAAAACAATCCAGACAGTATGGAACTTGTCGGACCTGAAGGAAAAATTATGCTGGCATATTCGGCAAAGTCGATCAATATTGTAGCAGGAGGAAAAGGAGAAGTAGCTGTTAATGAAGATGGTAAAGATAACCAGACAAATAATCCTTCTAAAGGGAATGATGTTAACACCGAGGGAAAGCTAAGCATAGACGGACAGAGACTGTATAATATCGCAGACCATACAAACTATGGAAACCACCACATTGAGATCAATGCGAAAGGACCCGGTTTTAAAATATATACCTTCACATTTGGATAAATCCATAACATGAAATGACCAATTTAATCTGGCACAGAACTTGACATTCTCATTTGATAGTTTGATAATCTAAGTAGACCTCCACTCAGTTTCAAATGATTTGATCAAAAAAAATAATAACTACCCCTTTAAGTGAATGTTAATTGGATTTAGGTCCTGAATCATGGATAGAAGTTACTCTCCCTGATAAATCTATCGCAAATGTGAAATTAATTAAAAGTAGAAGAAGCAAACGCATGTGTATTAGGGTCGACCGGCAAGGTATTTCAGTCCTCTCTCCAGTTAACGAAGATGTTGAAACAATAAGAAATTTCATAAGTGATAATAATACTTGGATTTTAAACAAATCAAAATTCTATGCAAAATTGAATAATAAGTTGGAATATGGTCCTCTTCAAAAGGATGAAATTATTTATCTTGGGATAAAATATAAAATAAAATTTGTCAAAGACACTTTCCAATATTCTATTTTTTCTGAAAACCTAATGAAAATAACATTTCATGTAAAAGATACACGAACATGTAGGAGAAATATCGTGAATTGGTATAGACAACAGACAAAGAAACTATTGGGTGAGAAAGTTCCATTTTTTGGGAAAAAATTATCAATACCTTATGGAAAAGTAAGCATAAGAAGTCAAAAATTAAGATGGGGTAGCTGTTCCAAAGAAGGTAACTTGAACTTTAACTTGTTATTATCCGCACTTCCCCTCAATATAGTTGATTATATTATAATACATGAGTTATTTCATTTAGTTGAATTCAATCATTCAGATCATTTTTGGAAATTAGTAGAGCATGCATTTCCGACATACAAGGATTGTCGGACTTGGCTGAAAATTAATGGTTCATATGTACATCTCAATTGACTCTTATTTGTATCAATTATTTTATTTTAAGTAAACTTAACTTCTATGCAACATCACTACGTGATGAGATGGTCACAAAATCAAGGTAGTTTTATTTTCTTGTCAAATAATTTTGGACCAAAATAAGATTAGTGAATAGTATTCTTATTGAGAATTATGGGATTAGTATATGAAATTCATAAATATCAACAAGATGATTTTCAGTATGTTGTTGCAAGGACAAATAAATATTCTGAAAACAAGGTAAAAAACGATGTCGAACGTATGAACGGCATGTTAAATGAGTCACTGAAAACAATGGGAATAAAATATGTATTTGTCATTTCTGACACAGCTGATTCTCTATATAAAGAACGTAAAAAGAAGAATTCTTATTAAATAGATAGTTCAATTGCCGTACATACTTGATTTTCGGCAAGACTTTCCCTTTTCAAAATGGGAAAAATTTTAGTTTTCTCTTCCTGCTTTCTTGCTGGATAATACTATTTTTTTCCGCTTCAGAAATCAAT
>JAATVM010000114.1 GCA_014523495.1 Nitrososphaerales archaeon TH1920 | reverse complement strand
GGTAATGTAGACTCAAACGAAAAAATAACTTTGGAAATGGTCCAAAGGAAACTGGAATCCATCGGTATTATCATAAACGTTGAGAGGTTGATGAAGCAAAAATGACTAAATGGAAATGTCAGACTATTGGAATACCTCATATCACACAATGACGAACCGTACATAATTAGATATATCGCTAACACGAATGATTTTGAAAGATATTTACCAGACTTTGAACTAATGGTTAATAGTTTTATGTTTACGACAAATGCCTCTCGTAGTTAGTATAAAATATTCATAGTGCTCCCTCTCTTAAAGGGGACATCGTATATTAAATCCTCATTAGTCTAAATAGATTCTATGACTGTAGAACAAACATTACAAAAAGAAATTGAAGAATCTAAAAGATGGTTTGATTTGGAAAAAGATGAAAGTACTTACAAGCGAGATCTTCAAAAAAGAATTGAATTAATAAATTGGGTTTTAGAAAATATAAACAATCCCCATGTTCCTATTTGTGACAGTATTGAATCTAGAATGAATGAAATTATCTTAACAATAAATCAGACTCATACAATATTCGAGGCTGATAAATTACATAGCGAATTGAACATTTTAGATTGGATTTTTTATCAAGTTTGTAGTAACCAAATAAAAGGTTAATACTTATCATCAATAAAATGTCTTATGTCCTCACAAAATTGTTCAACTTGTGGTCATGAAAAAGATCAGCATTGTTTTACCGTAGGCCAAAGATCAGATTACGAAAATTGTAACAATTTCTGCAAGGTTTGTGATTGTAAACAATTCACAATAATTATTCGGTTACAAGGATATACTATTAAATAAATAAATTCATTTCATTTCATTTCATTCAATTATACTTTTTTAAAGAAAGTAAAATTTTATTATTAAATAAATATTATAGTATTAGTATGAATCATTCGGTTATCATTCCAGAATTTATACCATATGAAAAAATAAGAAATTTTATTCCAGAGGTTGTTAAAATACAAAAGGGAGATAACGTTAAATGCATAAATGTAAGTAAGGATTTTCATAATTTATATTTTCTTGGGCTCTTAAGTATACGTTTTTTGTCAAATTAAAAGGCATTAAATATATGAGTCATTCTTTCAGTAATTAACATATCTATTTTTCTATCATAAGCGAATTTTGGAATACGAATTTTTACAAGTTGAAAATCATATGCCAGGCTAATGCATTTTGAAAATTTTTCTCTCGCCAAGAATTTATCATAATAACCATAACCATAGCCTATTCTATATCCATAAGAATCAAACACAATTCCGGGAATAATCAATAAATCTATACACTCTACAGATCCATTTATTTTCCTTGGTTCTTTAATTCTAAATCTATTTGTATCAAATGAATCGGTATCAAAGTCATTTTGTTCCACAATAAAATAGCGAATATTATTGTTTACAATTCTAGGTAACAGTAAAGTCCTTCCTGATTTCAAAACACAATTAATTATGTCCCATGTTTCAACTTCCGAGCCAATGGGAATATATAGTCCAATAGTTTTGGATTCAATAAATTCCGATGTTCTGATGAGGTTCTTTTGAATTATTTTACTTTTCTTGTAGATTTGTAATTGACTCAAGGAGTTTCTCTTGTTCAGAATCTCCCTCCTTAAATTTGATTTTAGTTCTTGATTGCTTAAGTTCATCATCCTAATTATAGCTAATTTTATTTATGAGACTAGTAGCTAGCACGGTATTTTTTAATAGCATAGTAACAGTCATTGGTCCTACTCCACCGGGAACAGGAGTTATGTAAGCTGCTTTTTCTGAAACAGATTCAAAATCTACATCACCCTGAATTTTTCCATTAGTTCTGGATATTCCAACATCAAAAATAACAGCGCCCTCTTTGACCATGTTACCTCTGAGAGTAAAATTTTTGCGATTTCCAACAGCCGTGATGATACAATCAAAGTTACTTAATCTGTCTTCCAAATTCTTTGATTTTGAATGGAAAATTGTTACAGTGGCGTCACGATTCATTAATAAAATGCTTAAAGGTTTTCCAACCAAGTTACTTCTATTTATGATTGCCACGTCCATCCCATTAACATCTATGTTGTAGAAATCTAATAGTTCCAGAATGCCTAAGGGAGTACAGGGAATGAGTTTTGGAGTTCCTTCTAAGAGCAATCCTAAATTATAAGAAGTTAAGCCATCTACATCTTTCTGGTGATTTACCATATTAGTGATAGATGTATCAATTTGGTGTGGCAAGGGAATTTGGACAAGTATTCCATGAACATTCTTATCGTGATTTAATTCATTTATAATATTGACCAGCTCGTCTTGTTTTATGTTGTCTGACAACTTGATGTCTTTTGTTAAAATTCCAACACTATTCGCTGCAATTTGCTTATTCTTAACATAAGTGGCAGAGGCTTGATTATTACCAACTAAAATAGTGGCAAGACAAGGTTGAATTCCTTTATTTTTTAAAACTGACACTTCTTTTTTGATTTTCTGTTTTATTTGTTGAGACACTAGGATTCCATCTATTAATTTGCTCAAATATTCTAAAAGTTCACAACGTCATTTTTTTGCTTTACTGTATTTTATTCCAAAACATTGTTCTTTCAATCACTATTAAGTAACGATTACCTTTCTACCTTCGATAAGTAACCTCTTTTCAGAATAAAGCTTTACACAATAAGGATATAATATATGCTCTTGTTCAAGTATTCTGTCTGAAAGTGTTTCGTACGTATCGTCTTCTAAAACATTCACATGTTTTTGCGCAATAATTGGACCAGAATCTAATCCCTCATCAACAAAATGAACTGTACATCCAGTTACTTTTACTCCATGATCTAATGCTTTTTTTTGGGAATTAAGGCCAGGAAATGAGGGAAGTAGTGATGGATGTATATTCATAATCCTCATTTTGTATTTTCTTACAAATTCTGGGCTTAAGAGGCGCATGTACCCGGCCAAGCATACAAGCCCATTGTCTGGGTTTACATCATATTTTTGTAATACGCTAATTATTTCCTTATCATAATCCCAACCTTTTAATTTATTTGAAACTATACTTGTGGGAATTTCAAATTTTGAAGCCTTTTTAAGGCCTTCTGCTTCTGGTTTACTGGAAATTACTATCTTAGGGCATACATTAGTTGCTGCACCTTCTTTTAGAAAATTTAGGATTGATTCCATGTTACTACCTCTACCAGAAATCAAAATTCCAAGGTTTATCAAACACTCGTATTGTGAATAGTTGAGATTCTTAAATGTAGTGAAATGCTACTTAATCTTATATTGAAACAATAATAATCAGTAGTAACTCAGACTTCTATAATTAATTTTTTTTAATTTATCAAGTTGTTACTATTGGCTGTTCACAATACTATCTTTATTAATATCATTCCAGAAAAAAAGGTCTGTGATAATGCATGATATCAAACTGTTCACGACTGATTGGTGTATCGATTAACATATAGATTAATGATTTTACTCTTTTCTCATGTTCAGATCAAATCTAGATAGTGGCATATTCATTTCGTATGGCTGTATCTGAACTTATCCAGTTTTATTAATTCCTGATAAGATCCAAATTGCGAAGTTTCTGCCATATCTAGTAAAGATTCATGATCATCATCTTTTCCATCAAAAACTTTTATGATTTCGTAAACCGAATTTCTTTGTGCTGGTACTCTCCCTGCGGACATTATTAATGATCTAATTTCTTTTGGTTTCATTATTTGTCCAAACTCAGATCCTGCTGAGGTGGAGATGCTCTCATTTATTAGAGTGCCACCAAAATCATTAACTCCTGCTTGAAGAAGTAACTGGGACATTTTTGCACCTTCCTTGACCCATGAAACTTGAATATTCTTTATGAAATTGTTAAGCATAATCCTTGAAATTGCATGCATCTTTATTACGTCGTGACCAGTTGGACCTGCTGATATCCCCTTCACAAGATCATTATTATACATGGGAGCTTCTTTGTGAATAAAACTCAAAGGTACAAATTCTGTAAAGCCATTTGTCTGTTTTTGAATAGATCTTATTAATTCTAAATGTTTAGCTCTATTCTCTGATGTTTCTACATGGCCATACATAATAGTTGATGTTGTAGGAATTTTCAATTTATGCGCAGATGTAATAACATTTATCCAATCGGCTACTGAAATTCTACCAGGCGAGATCAGATCCCGCACATCTTGATCAAGAATCTCTGCCGCAGTTCCAGGCAAACTTCCTAGTCCTGATTCTCTTAACATACTTAAATATTCTTTAACGGATAGTCCTGACCTGCATGAACCATACAATATTTCTTCAGGAGAAAATGCATGAATATGTATATTTGGTAACTCTTTTTTTATCGCCTTACATATATCTACGTATAAGAAACCATCCATCTTTGGTGGCAATCCTGCTTGAATACAAATTTCAGTTGCACCTAATTTCCATGCCTCTTGTGCTCTTCTCACAATTTCTTGTATTGGAAGAAAATAAGTCTCCTCGTTTCTAAAATCTCTGCTATACGCACAAAAGCCACACCTTTTAATGCAAACGTTTGTAAAATTGATATTTCTATTGATAACATAAGTTACTTTATCGCCAACATTTTTTTTCCTTATCATGTCTGCCACCATTGCAGTCATGATCATTTCGGTACCTTTTGAGTCAAACAATTCAACAGCTTGTTTTATGGAGATATTCTTGGAATCCAGTGATTGATTCAATATATTTGAAATAACTGGATCTATCTCCTTCATCATAGATTCTAGGATCAATTTAATTCCTCCTTGACAAATCCACTGCTATCTGATAATGTGGATATATAGTTCCACAGATTCTTGGGGATGAAATCTCTTTTGTTCAAAATAAATTCCGGATAAATTGCAAGTCTACCTCTAAACATATAACCTGCCTTTTCAGTAGCACGCTTAACATCTTTAATGTCAGGCCAAGGAGATTCGGGATTTACGAAATCAATTGTTAGGGGAGATATTCCACCCCAGTCATTAATACCTGCTCCAATATAGTTGGAATAATGTTTAGGGCTAAGATTGGGTGGAACTTGGATGTTCATCTGTGGAATTATGATCCTTGCTAAGGAAACTGTAAGTAAAAATAAATCATAT
>JAATVM010000012.1 GCA_014523495.1 Nitrososphaerales archaeon TH1920 | reverse complement strand
TGCAATACTTGGACTATTCTTAATACTGATGTTATCTGCTACCATTGCGTTACCTGTACAGGCCGCAATACCCTCATTCAGTAAATCAAACTTTCAGAATTCACTGAAGATTGACAATAAATATTTCCCCTTGACGCCTGGGACTACTTATGTGTACAAGGGAACGAGTGAGGGTGAGCCGACCCGTGACGTGTTTGTAGTCACCAACGATACAAAGGAAATAATGGGTATAACCATACGAGTAGTTCACGATGACGCCTTCGTGAAGGGCGAACACGAAGAATCCACGGATGACTGGTTCGCACAGGACGATGAGGGAACTGTCTGGTACTTTGGAGAATTTACAACTGATCTTACTACCGGTAGTAATGAAGGCTCTTGGGAGGCAGGTGTGAAAGGAGCAAAACCCGGAATAATCATGCTGGCGCAGCCTGAGGTCGGCGATACGTATCAGCAAGAGATGGCCAAGGGTGTGGCCGAAGACACAGGGACCATCCTCAGTCTCAACGAAGAAGTCCGCGTACCTTACGGCTCCTTCTCAAACGTGCTGAAAACCGAGGACTTTAATCCTTTTGAGCCAGACATATTGGAAAACAAATTCTATGCACAAGATGTCGGATATATTAAGGCAGTACAGGTGAAAGGAGGATCGGATGAAGAGCATCTAGTACAAATCAAGGGTAAAATTAATGATACCCAGACAACCGAGATGCAATTAGATATTAATGATACTAGTAGCAATGATACTAGTAGCGGAGAACAGACACAGAGCCCACAAATGTCCGTAACTCCTTTAGAGAAAGGGAACATAGCTCCAAAAGCTTTTGACCAAAGTATATCTGTAGAACAAGATGGTCAACTAGATATTAATTTAGTAGGTAATGATGATGACAATGATCCCATACAATTTGACATAGTATCGAATCCATCAGATGGAAGTCTTGATAACTTTGATAAGTCAAAAGGTACTGTGACCTACGTTGCAAAGAAAAATTACATAGGAAATGATGAATTTACTTTCAAGGTAATTGATGATAAGGGAGCTGGTAGCAACGTCGGATTTGTGGATCTGACTGTTAATGCAGCCAATCAACCATCTGCTGAAGAATCCAATCAACCATCTGCTGAAGAATCCAATCAATCTTCTACTGAAGAAAGAAGAAACTAATCAAGCTACATACGTTACGCTTTTTGGTTACATTATTGCGATTATGTGATTTATTGAAACTTTGTAATTATATTGTGTAATGTTAGAACTGTCATTATCAATAGTAATTTCGTTTATTTGGTGTTGATACACTTAGTCAGATGTATCATATCATTTATCTATTCTATGCAAGTAGACTTGTATGAGTTCAAAATAAAAGGCTTTCTGATGTTTTTCATTGCAATCTTGGCAACATCTTTGGTGTTTCTAATTGTAGGTAGTTCAACTGCTTTAGGCTCAACTCAAAACGATACTGTAGGAGATGATGTACAGCAGATCTACACATTTGTTAAAAAATGGGGTTCGAAGGGAACTGGAGATGGGCAATTCCAGAGAATACATGATCTTGATTTTGATCCGTTAGAAAAACGTCTGTATGTATCAGATAGAGATGGCAATCGTATACAAGTATTTGACAAAAACGGAACATTTCTTTTCAAATGGGGTTCAAAAGGAACTGGAGACGGTCAATTTACTATACCATATAGTGTAGATGTTGATTCTCAGGGTAATGTTTGGGTTACTGATAGAGGTAATCATCGTATTCAAAAATTCGATAAGGATGGTAATTTCCTTTTCAAGTTTGGTAACCCGGATGGACATAGTAGTAGTGCACCTGGAAAATTTGATAATCCAAGACAAGCTGCTGTAGATAAAGATGTAAAATTCATCTACGTGGCGGATTCAAAGAACAATCGAATTCAAAAATTTTATACTAATGGTACGTTTGTTAAGAGTTGGGGTTCAAATGGAACTGGTGAAGGCCAATTTAATCTGCCTGTAAGTGTTATAATTGATTCAAAAGGCAACTTAATAGTAAATGATCGAAACAACAATCACATTCAAAAATTTGATACTAACGGTAAATTCCTTTTACGGTTTGGCTCCACAGGTACCGGTGACGGTAAATTTTCAGAGGTAGAGCATATGGCTACAGACAAATTTGATAATATATATGTTAATGATCCCCAGTCAGGCCCTAATGGTAGTGGAAATCCACGCGTCCAAAAATTTGATACTAACGGTAAATTTATTACAAAATGGGGATCATTTGGCAAAGGAGATGGTCAATTCAAGGATCCGGAACATCTTACGGTAGATTCAGAGGGGAATGTCTATGTTACTGATAAGGAAAACAATAATATCCAAGTATTCAAGCCTATAAATAATACCAAAATTCTTACCGCCAGTAGATACCAAAATGGGAATTTTTAATACATATAGTCAATTAATAAAAGACTTTTCCGTTTCCTGTGGTTCGGTTCCCTGTTTTATTATCTTCATTGCATTTTCCCTCGAGTATATGCTAGACTATACATACGCCGTCGACAATAATGAACTTAGTTCAAAAGAGGTGCAAAAATTTAATTTCGTTGCCGCTGGCGACTTTGGTTGCGGTGATGAGCCTAATAGAACAATTGAAGGCATGATCAAGAAAAGTCCAGAACTTACTATAGCGTTGGGGGATCTTTCATATAATAAATCTGCTCTCTGCTGGATAAATTCTGTTACCCCATTAGAGATCAACGGAACAGTCAAAGTAACATTTGGAAGCCATGACTTGACCAAAAAGATGTTCAAATATAAGGATTATCTACGGCATTTCAATATGACAAAGCCTTATTATTCATTTAATTATCAAAACGTATACTTCTTGGCCATGGCAACAGCCAAAAATAAAGTAATACCTTATAACGAGACTTCAAAACAATATGAATTTGTCAAAGAGGATCTTAAAAGAGCGTATGAAAATAAGAGTATTAATTGGATAATAGTGTACTCCTTTAGATCATTCTATTCTTCTAATACAACGCATCCCGGACTTGATGAATTGCAGGATCTATATCATCCTCTGTTTGATAAATACGGAGTAGATATTGTACTACAAGCTCACAATCATAACTACCAGCGGACATATCCACTTAATTACAATCAGACTAGGACATTTACGCCTACAATAACTGACAAAGAGACTGAGAAATATACACATGATCCAAAAGGACCCATATTTATCACGGTAGGAACTGGAGGAGGGTTGCTCTATGATTTTACAGGTCAAGCACCATATGTTATAACTCAATTTAAGCGACATGGCTTTCTAAATGTAGATATCGATAGTTCAAAAAAGGAATATAGTTTATCAGGTATATTTTACGAGAACGGAAATATGAGTAAACAGGATCACTTCAGTATTACCAAGAAAAAAGATCCAGACGTTTTTCAGCCTTGAATTACTAACAATTCAAAATATAGTCATTTTCCTTTAAATCATATTTACCATATTCCATTCACAGTTTTGTAAGAAGATTAAAGGGATCATTACTGCAAACTTGATAGAAAATCTAATCTAAAATGCTTAATTCACTATGTAATTTATCGGACTATAATGGTGAATGAGTCTGATTTATTGCGCGCATAATTTCGCCTATTCTATGTTCAACTAGATCGCAAATCGGGATATCGGTTTTTTTCATATTTTCTAGAACCCAATTTATCAATTCAATGGGCACTGATTGCAGGCTTTAACATGCAGCACGTAGTAGGAATTACTGATCCAACTGACCTTAGAACTATCAAGTGGCTATTTAGTAATACTAAAGCTATCTAATATTTTTCCACTATGAGAAATAAACTGTCCTGAAAGAGTATTGCGATTGGCTGTTATCTTTGTGATCCCAAAGTCTTTATCATTTTGATATAAAGATCCTTCTTTTTGTCCATTAAAATCATAGTGAGATTCTCCACCAGTTCCAGATTGTATGAAAACTGTGGGTTTATTAGGAAACTTTATTCTTTCATAATTATGGTTGTCACCCCACATTACTAAATCTACCTTATATTTATCGAAGAGTGGTTGTAAAGCCTTGGTCTGATCTTTATCTTCGCCATGCTTTGATGGGCTTGTGTATAAAGGAGTGGGCGTTATAACAATCTTCCATGGTTGTTTTGTTGCATTGAGTTCTTTTTCTAGGAATGCAGCATTTGAAGAAGGTGAGTTTGCTGTATCAAGTAATATTATTCTAGTCGGTCCTGCATCAAACCCATATACCATAGATGGTTGTCCAAAAATTTCTGCGTAAGAACTTGAATCATGATCTCCTTTAGCACCTTTCATTGGAATTCCAGCTTTCTTTAGTTCATCGACAACCGGTTGAAACTCACTTACACTTCCATATGAGTAGTCACCTAGTCCGAGAGCCAGGTTCACTTTGTTATCAATCATCAACTGCACAGTTTTTTTCCAATTATCATTGCGAGCAGATCCCCAGTCACCTGCTGCTCCAATATAATAATTTGACGAAATTGGACCTGAAATTGAGACTACACTTATGGATATTTCGGTTAT
>JAATVM010000011.1 GCA_014523495.1 Nitrososphaerales archaeon TH1920 | reverse complement strand
ATAGTATGGTTAGCTGTCATAGTATGATAAAGAACTTGGAGGCATAGAATAGAAAGAGTTAGGCAGCCAAAGCATACACTACCTAACCCAAATCTATAATGAACTTACTGATAATTAACTTATCATGTATTTTAATCTAATGACTAGAAGAATCATGTATAATATTTACATCTAGACCTCTATCAATTGCCTCTTGGACTTCAGGGTCTTTGTGTCGTTCTTTGTTTTGGAATCGTTTAGACCTTCTTCGAGTAACTCCTTTACTATTCATATTCTTGTTTCTGTCTTTTCTCCTTTGAGTTGCCCTACTATCTACACTTAAAACTTGACCTTGAGCATTATCAAATGGATTGTCACTAGGTTGAATAGAATCCTCTATCGTTGACTCATGCTCGACTTCATAGATAGGGCAAACCCACGAACACTTGGCACACTGTAACCTATTTTCATAATCAGGTTGTTTCTCCTCATTAGGCATTAATATTTTAGAACCTAAAACAGATCTAAGACCTACCTTAGAACATAGGGGACATAAAATTTCTTCTAACTCGTTATCCTCAATATCATCAACATTAACTATTCTTATATGGCACATACCTTATCCATATCTCCTTTATGCTCATTACAATAGAACTCGACCAACATGGCGCCATCCATTTTATAGGTCACCTTGTATAATGGGAGCCCTTGGCAAATATGGCACAAACCCCCGAAATACTTTGTCCTTAGGGTTCGCATCATTTTAGCCGTTGGAGGGAGTTTTTTTAACTTGACCAAATTACGTTTTAGTTTTGTTCCTTCTAGAATTACTTTAATATCCTCTTGTTGTTCTTTAGTCAATTCGATCTTTTCGATGATTGGTGCGGGTTTTTTATACTTCGGATCACTCAATAGTCGAGAGCCTCTAATAGTAACTCTAGTAACTTTTCTTTTTTAGCTGATTTATTCATATTTTTCACTTTAGTTTAATTAGTAAGTAACAAGTAAGGTAAGTTTTAGGTGTCGGGTTGCAATCTCTGAAATTCTATATTACTTTATTATGACTGGATACACATGATTCCAGTTTTTATGATATTCTTTAAATTTGTCTGGATTGTTTTCTCTATATAATTTATTACGACATTTCATACAAATATAGCCATCTTCATGTTTATACCATTGTTCATAAGGTGTGCCTTTTTGTGTTTTACTAATACATGTCGTTCTAGAACCACAATTAAGACAGGTTCTAGTCATTATTTACTAATCCCTTCAAGTGTAATTTGTATTTTCATTTTATCGCTTCGATACGTCCATGATTATACTGAACTTTATAACCATCCTTGTCGAAGAGGTTCCGTGACGTGTCTTTATAATATAATTTGGTCTGGAGCTCTAATAGCTGGTTAAAGGTAAGGTCGGATAGGTTTTGGAAACTTATTTGCCCGTGTATTTGTCGTCATAATCGCTAGTTCTATGTATCTTTACCTTTACCTTTTGTTTATCATATGTCATTTTCACTCACCTGCATATCGACCTCTTGTTCTAATTCTTCGACCTCGTTTTTTCATTTTTTATCCGAATTAATTATTAGTACGTGTTCTTTCCTTAAGACGTTTTTGATTCTTCTTTAGTAATTTCTTATTACGAGTTTTTTTCTTTTTATTATCTGAGTTTAATACAATAGCGATTGTTTGATTCCTTTGTCCAGTATCTAGTAATTTCACCTTTTTCATTTTCTTTTAAGATCCTGGACGAAATATGCACATTTTCGACATAACCAAATACAATTTTCTGTTAGCCTAAGAAACTTCTCCCTACGTCTACATATTGAACAATCCAAAGGTCTTGTTGTATATTCGTCTGACATTTTAAAAGTCCTCTCCCTGTCACTAACTGCTTTGAAGAAAAATTACCCCCATGTAAGTCTGGAATACCTTGGACACCTTGAAAGGGTTTTTCTACTTCCTTGGGAAAAATAGTTTCTCACAATTAAACTCTATCTTCCAAATTTGGATTGGATAGTTTGCGACTTCTTACTTTTGAAGAAAAAAGAATAATATATTTATTACCAAGTACAGACGTCAACCTAAAGGATAATGGTTGAGGTTGCAATAATTATTTGACAGATCACATTTCGCATGATGTACTAATTATTGGCACTGGATTGGCCGGATTGCGTTCTGCTATAGCATGTGCTATGAGAAATGAGAAATTAAATATCGGAGTAATTTCAAAGGTGCAGGCTATGCGCTCACACTCGGTTTCCGCTGAGGGTGGAACTGCAGCGGTGCTATTTTCAGATGAAGGGGACAATATAGAGTCCCACATTTATGATACTATTAGAGGTAGTGATTTCTTGTGTGATCAAGATGTTGCTGAAAAATTAGCCCATGAAATACCTAATGAAATATATCAACTAGATATGTGGGGAATGCCATGGTCTAGAAGGGACGACGGCAGAATTGATCAAAGAAAATTTGGAGGGTATTCTTTTCCAAGGGCAACTTACGCGCAAGATAAAGTGGGTTTTTACGAAATGCAGACACTTTATGATACCTGTCTAAAATATGATAACATCCATTTTTACAACGAATGGTTTTGCACATCGATTCTAGATGATGGGAACAATAACTTTGCTGGTGTTACTGCAATAGAGATGAAAAGTGGAAACTTTGTCATATTCAAATCTAATTCTGGGATCATCGCTACAGGAGGAGCAGGCAGACTCTATAGTTTTTGCACCTATGCGTACTCTTCAACACCGGATGGTATAGATATGGCATTTAGATCCGGATTGGCTCTAAAGGACATGGAATTTGTTCAATTCCATCCTACCGGAATCCTTCCATCAGGAATTCTAATAACGGAAGGTGCTAGAGGCGAAGGAGGATATCTGATAAATAATCTAAAGGAAAGATTCATGAAAAATTATGCTCCTGAAAAATTAGAACTAGCTCCCCGTGATGTGGTTTGCAGATCAATGATAAAAGAAATTGAAAATGGTAGAGGGTTTAAACACGAAACGGGTCTCGACTGTCTTAAATTGGATCTGACGCACCTGGGAGAAGAACGCATTAAAGAACGATTAGCAGGAATTAGAGAGATAGGTATTAAGTTTTCAGGCATCGATATAATAAGCGAACCCATAGAAATTAGACCGGTCTGTCACTATATGATGGGCGGGATACATACAAACATCGATGGACAAACCGGGATGAATGGCTTATGGTCAGCTGGTGAGGCCGCCTGTAACGGTCTTCATGGAGCAAATCGACTTGGGGCAAATTCTACATCTGAGTGTTTAGTTTGGGGAAATATAACGGGAAGATTGGCAGCCGATTATGCCCAGAAGAACAAGGAAAAGTCTATCGACATTGCTGAGAATAAGATACTGTCAGAAGAAAAGAGAATCTTTGATGGGATTTTTAGAGGAAGTGGTCAGGTAAATCCTTACGACGTTAGAAAAGAGTTTACAGATTTGATGGATGCCAAAACTTATATTTTTAGAAATGAAAATACGCTAATCGACGGTTTAAAAAAAGTAAGAGAACTTCAGAAATTATCATGGAAACATGTGGATGATAGTTCTAAAGAATATAACACAAATTTCATAAATGTAATGGAGATAGATTCATTATTGAGAATAGGAGAGATAATAATTATTGGTGCTTTGAATAGACGGGAATCGAGAGGAGCTCATTCTAGGACTGACTACCCGAATAGGGACGATGTCAATTTCTTAAAACACACATTGGCATACTTTAAGGACAGTGCAAATCCTCACTTTTCATGGCATCCTGTTACGCTAACCAGATATGTACCAGCAGAGAGAAAATACTGATGAAAGAACTAGAACACGATAGTCGCAACAATTTGGAGGGATTAAAGGGCTGGCTTAATCCATCAAGATATGGATGGGAACGTATTTCTTACTGGTTTCAGAGAATAACAGGAGTTTTTCTTCTTATCTATTTCATTGGGCATGTGTACGAAACAAGTACAATAGTTAACGGTCAAAATGCATGGGAATCATTTTTAGAGCTGACGCAGACAGTTTGGGGGCATCTATTCCTAATTATGGTAATAGGAGCAAGTACATTTCATTCCGCAAATGGTATTCGTCTAATCTTTACTCATGTAGGTATCGGACTAGGAACACCAGGCAGACCTGATTATCCGTACAATCCTTCATCTTTGAATTACAGACAAAAATCTGGGATATGGATTGCACTGATATTGTCCGCCGCTGCGATGTACTATGGATTCACTGTATTGTTTGGAGAATAAACATGGAAAGACACAGAATGTTAAAAGAAAGTCAGATAATGAAGATTCATTACATTACAGGTATTGCTGCAATATTTGTTGTTGCCGTTCATATATTGATGAGGCTGATAGTTCCATTCGGTTCGAGCCTTGAATATGATTACATCATTTCAAATTATAAAAATATTTTTTATGTCTTCATTTTAGAGTCAATCCTTGTATTAATCTCTATTCATGGATTTAATGGAATAAGAATAATTTTATTGGAATTAAGACAGAACAATGCATGGGAGAATATGATAACAATCATGACTATTTCTGCAACCATAGCACTCATCGCCTATGGCACTAGAACAATAATATTGGCAAATGGACTGTGATATTGAATATTGAATAACTCTAACAAGAATAATAAAGACGAAAAGAAAATAGTATTAAAAATTTTTAGAGAAAACACGGCACAGAAAACCGACAGGCATTATGACAAGTTTAACGTGCCATATAAAAAATGGACTACTGTACTAGATGCCTTATTACATGTCAAGAGTTACATGGATCCAAGTGTAGCGATTAGATACTCTTGCAGAATGGCTTCGTGTGGATCATGTGGAATGAAAATAAACGGCATTCCAAGACTAGCCTGTTATACAAAAATCTCTGAATTAGAAACATCAACAATTGAATGCGAACCTTTACCAAATTTGCCCGTAATAAGAGATCTAGTCACTGACTTTAGCCGTTTCTTTAATCATCACAAGAATGTTCAACCCTATATACAGAGTAACGATGGTGTTGACGATTCTGATACTGAAAAAAAGACATTTTCGTTTTACCAATCACCAGATGACGTCGACAAATATCTTCAGTTTTCATATTGTATAAAGTGTGGATTATGCTATTCTGCTTGTCCTACTGTTGGCACGGATTTGAAATTTCCGGGTCCACAGGCCCTAGCACAATTATACAGATATTTTGCTGATACGAGGGATGAAGCAAAAAACAGATTGGATATTGTCGATGACAGACATGGCATATGGAGATGTCATTTTGCTGGCTCATGTAGCAAAGTATGTCCAAAGGGAGTAGACCCGGCATTAGGGATTCAGTTACTAAGATCGTATATGTTGGGAATATCGAAAAATGAGAAGAAATTAGCGAAAAAAATTGAAATAAAAACTAATGAAGAAAATATTTAGCTGATAATTTTCTTAATATCCAATTTGATCATTATTTTGAGGGCAGTTTGCTTTCATTTACTTGCTTATTTATAGCATCAGCCATAAAGTGATTGCTCACATTTACTTTTGATTCCTTGACACCCTGAATCTTGTAGACATTATCTCTAATATCTTGAGCGATTTTAAAACCAAATATTGCAGGACAAAAAGGACTTGTCAGGTGCAAGTCTATCTTTACCTTTCCTTCATCTATATCTACTTTATCAATTAGTTCCAATTCCATAATGGAAACTCCAATTTCTGGGTCTACAATCTTTGTGAGTTCATCAAATATTGACTTTCGTAATTGTTGGATCTCCTGACTCATGTATTGAATTTATTTTTATCCTATATAACTATTGATTTAATCATCTCAGACTCAATTGCTTATTATAAGGAGCGAGGAATTTTTCGGGATCATAAATATCAATAAATAAGTCTAGTAGTTTGTTTTCATCATGTATAGATCAAGACACAAAGCAGATCTAGATAGAAACACATTGAATTTCCTTTCATCAATTGATATAGATAATAAAATTCTCTATTACGATATTTTATGCACCAAAGCTCATGTAATAATGCTTTCTGAGATTCGTTTATTGAATCAAGGTGAACTTGTAAGTATTATAGCTGAATTAGATCGTGTCTTGAGACGTCCACAGAATCTTGTAAGAGATGGTTTTGAAGATATTCATGAGGCACTTGAAACACATCTTATTAGAAAAATCGGAATGGATGTTGGAGGTAAAATTCAAACTGGAAGGTCCCGAAATGATCAGGTAATAACAGACATCAGAATTAAGGCAAGAGATGATTTAATTGACATTATCTTTCACGTCATTAATTTGGTTAGATTACTATTGCAAAAGTCACAAGAGAATTTGAATTCAATAATGCCTCTTTATACCCATTTACAGCAAGCACAAATAGGAAACTTTGCTCACTATTTGATATCATACTCTGAAATCCTAATAAGAGATATGGACAGATTATTTTCATTATATGATAGGATTAATGAATCTCCATTAGGTGCTGGTCCCATTGGAGGATCGCTTTTTCCACTTAATAGGAGGAAGACTGCAAGATTGTTGGGTTTTGATAATATAGTATCAAATACAATTGACGCAACTTCTTCAAGAGACTTTATGATTGAATTTACTTCTGATATATCTTCAATAATGATAACACTAAGTAGAATTGCTGAAGACTTGATAATATGGTCTTCTCAAGAATTTGGATTCATAGAAATTAATGATAAACATGCTTCTACATCTAGTGCCATGCCACAGAAAAAAAATCCAGATCCGCTAGAGTTAATGAGATCAAAAGCTGCCATCGTAATCGGAAATTTGGCAAGTATTATGACAATCCTCAAATCATTACCATCTGGTTACAGCAGAGATTTACAGGATATCAAGATTCCCTTTTGGAATTCAATTGAAATATGTTCATCATCATTAGTAATGATGAGGGATATTATTGACTCTCTCGAAGTGAAAAAAGAGGCCATGCTCAAAGCATCAGAAATTGGTTATGCAGTATCATTAGATATTGCTGAATTATTGGTTCTGAAACATAGGTTACCTTTTAGGACTGCTCACAAATTAGTGGGAGCGCTGGTTAGCAAGTCAATTGGTAAGGACAATGCGTCATTAAAGCTCTTGAACACTAGCGAAGTAAAAGAAATACTAGATAAAATGAAAATAAAAATAACCCCTGATAAATTAGTTGGCATGCTCAATGAAATTAACTTAGAACGATCAATTGCAACACGTCGGTCTGAGGGCGCTCCGAATCCTAAACAACAAATCAGATATATAAAAAAATACCGAAATCTGCTGAAAAAGTATTTGAATAATGTGAAAGAAATGAAAAATGAAATTGATACTGCAAAAGAAAACCTAACAAATGCAATTAGTCACATAAGAAAGTCAAAACCTATATGACTAAGATATAATCTTAGTAACTGAATCAATTAATTTTGTAAAACTGTAATAATCGTTCGGTAATAAATTAGATAAACGAAATGTGATACTTTTACTTTAATTAGCTCAAACCATAAATCTAGTTTGTGCATATAAGTTATCCATAACTTTACAATCTCAACTATCTCTTATCATATAGAAATGAATCAGATTGACAATGTGGAAAATTTGAAATTCAAAATAAAAAAAGGTTCGCTAATCAGGTTAGTAAACTTACTAGTAACGATTTTTGAACATGCAGCCTATTTTCTGCCTCATCCCAAACAACTGAATTTTTGCCATCAATCACATCTGAGGTAACTTCCTCACCTCTTTTTGCGGGCAAACAATGCATAAAAATTGCATCATCCTTTGTGGAATTCATTAATTTGCTGTTGACTTGATACTTTGGGATGAAAGCAGATCTTCTTCTATTATCTTCATTTTCCTTCCCAATAGAAACAAATGTATCTGTAACAACAATGTCTGCATTTTTTACTGCATCTATCGGTTCACGTACAATCATAAAATCGCTTTTTTTTAATTCCGATTCATGAGTTACCAAATCAAGTATCTTTATGGGAGGCTCATAACCCTGAGGAATTGCGGCTCTGACATTTAATCCCATTTTTGCACATCCAATCAATAGATCATTACACACATTATTTCCATCGCCTATCCAAGCTAGAGTCAATCCTTTAAAGCGGTGCTTATGTTCTAAAATTGTCATCAAATCAGCCAGAATCTGACATGGATGAAACAAATCAGACAATCCATTGATCACGGGAATCTTACAATGCTGTGCTAATTCTACTATAGTGTTGTGAGAATAAACTCTAGCTACCAAACAATCTGCATATAGTGAAATTGTTTTGGCTGTATCTTGTATAGATTCGCCTCTAGATAGCTGAAGATCATTAAAATTTAAATAAATTGTATTACCACCCAATTGAAACATTGCAGTTTCAAAACTTAGACGTGTTCTGGTAGATGGTTTTTCAAACATCAAAGCAAGTGTCTTTCCTGTCAAAGATTCGTTGTATTTGCTGCTATCCTTATTTCTCTTAAAATCAATTGCCTGTGAAATTAAATTCATGATTTCTTTTTCGTCTAAATCTACAATACTAGTTAAATATTTCTTACTTAATGAGATCATCTAAATCATCGTCAGTTAAATAAACAACATTTTCACTTTTATTTTTGGTTTCTTTTTTGTTTCTCTTTTTAGGTCTTATCTCTTCATTTGAAACATTTTCTACATTATCGGTAGCATCTTCTTTCTTGTCTCTAAAAAATTTATTGAAAAATGATCCTTTCTTTGATTTTGCCTCACTGGTTTTTTCATGAATTCTTTCTTGCTCATGGTTCATTTTACTAGGAATCAACTGTTCTGGCTCAACCAATAAAGCTGATGTTTGTTGATCCGTCGTTAACGATTTGTCGTACTCATTGCTTGTGTTTTCATTACCATTTGAGATACCATTTGTATCGGCATCTAACGTCGTTGCAGTATCATTATCAGGTAATGACGCTACATTGTCTACATCTGAATGGCTAATAGTTTTTTCATATATTTTATCTTTGAAAATTGAATCAAGAAATTTGTCATGATCAAATTCAGCTAAATCTTCATATCCCTGGCCAACTCCCAAATACAGTATAGGCTTGTGAGTCAAATACGCAATAGAAATGGCTGCACCACCTTTAGAATCAGCATCACTTTTTGTTAATATTGATCCATCATAATTAGTGTAGTGAAAAAATTCTCTGGCTTGATTTACTGTATCGTTCCCTGCCAAGGAATCTCCAACAAATATTTTCATATCAGGTTTAATCACCCTTATTATCTTGCTAACTTCCTCCATAAGATTCTTAGAAGTTTGCATCCTTCCTGCAGTGTCGATTAACACTGCATCGATATAGTTCTTTTTTGCGTGTTCTAGTGCATCTCTTGCCACTGCAGAAGGATCTGCGCCATATCTTTGAGAGATTACTTTAACATTTAGTTTGTTTCCATGATGAGTTATCTGTTCAATCGCTCCCGCTCTATGAGTGTCTGCGGCTGCTAGAACAACGGAAATACCATGGTCCCTTAACAATTTACAAAATTTTGCTATTGTGGTAGTTTTACCAGTACCATTGATACCAAGAAAGATTATAGAATATGGTCCAGTTTTTGATTTTTTCTTTTCCAAAATGGATTGAATAATATCTATTTCAGTATTGGTTGACAAAAATAGTTCGCGTAAATAAGAATATAATTTTGTCGTGATTACTTGATCAGAATTTTCTTTTCTTTCTAGTCTCAAGTTCAATATCTCTGTTTTTATTTTTGATGTCATTTCATCAACAACTTCATATGCTACATCATTTTCCATAAGATTGATTTGTAGTTCCTCTAAAATCGAATCAATTTCTTTTTTTGAAATTGCTTTTTGACCAAGATTCTTTGCAGTTTCAGAAAATACCTTTTTTAGTTTTTCAAACAAGGAGAGTACAATCCCGTTATGAATTTGGTGTTCGTTGAGAATTTTGCATTTCACTATTTAATTCATTTTGGAGCTGATTCATACGTAACGCTACCTGCTCTTTTTGTGAATTTAGTTGTTTTAATGCAAGCTCAAATTCCTTAATCTTTGATTCGACATAACTCTTTGTGTTTTCTTTAGACTTTTCAATAGTAACACCTGAACCTACATTAACTAATAGATTCCTCACCTCCGGAACTGTTGCTTTGAGATAAATTCCAATCCCAATAGGAACAAGCGATTCTTCTTGCTGATTTTTAGATAATTCTTGGATTGCTTCGGAAGCCAGATGGGCCTCTGTTATCAATCTAGTTACTGTGGATTCTTTTACTAGAATATCGTTCATATAAGCTTCTAGAATCTTTGATTGTTGAAGCATTTCACTAATTCTTTGTTCAGCCGAAACTTGGTCTTTAGAATTTTCTCTAGAAGTCATCTTTCTGTATCATGTGAGCAAAAAACGGGCATATAACTTTGACTAAAGGGGATAATATTTTCAAATTTGTCATTCGTTAGCTAAATTATGGTTTAGAAATTTTTTCATTTAACTTTTCCCTTTCTTTGATATGATATAAAATCCATGAGCAGAAATAACAAAAGCAGCTAGTGACATTTTTGTGGCAAAGACTAGATTCCAAGGAGTTTCAGGGTTTGGGTAGGCTATACTAATATTATCCAAGTTTATGCTCCCACCTAATGCATTCAGAGTTATTAGTGAGCTCCAAACCACAAAATTGTAAACAAATTCGTAGAGTGAAACTATTGCTATTACTAAAACTATTAGTTGTAATATTGAACTGATAGCTGGAGAAATCTCTTTCACCTTGTCGCCACCTAATTTAGTAACACAGTACCAGGAGACTACTGAAACAATCATTAGATAGGTAATTAGTTTTGAAATTCCTGTAAATGGAAATTCTGTTTTTACTAAGATTTCACCTATTATGATTTTTCCCGTAGAAGCATACTCAACTATGCTCTGATAAAGTGCATAAAAAGTAATTGACGTCATTATAATTGCGGAGATGTAAAAAGCTACAAGATATACCGATCTAGCCGTTATCTTTTTTTCAATTGAATAGTACATTATGTGTATTGTAGTACCTGACAAATGCTATCAAATATAAAATTATACTTGAAAAATGAATTAATCACTTATTCCGATTCTAATGACTCATAATCTTGTTAATCAGGATTAATTTGTAATTGTCCAATTGGTATCTCTTAAGGCAGCAAGTTTCAGCATTAAATACATATTCAGTTCAAATGCCTATTTCATGAATGCGTGTAATCATATGCTCCCATGAAGCAGATGTGGATGGAATATATTCTGCTTCAGTTGCGTTAATGAAGTATCCTGACGCAGATGTTTCATTTTACAATTATGGTGTAGATAATTTTACAAAGATGTATGAATATCTAAAATATGAATCCAAAAAAACAAGAAATGGACTCGTAATTATTTCGGATCTCGGCGTCAATAATGAGGTCATTGATCTAACTAAGGATTCAATAGAATATTTGATAAAAAATAGATGGTCTGTAATCTGGGTTGATCATCATCCATGGCCGAGAAAGGCATTAACATCGATTAGAAAGATGGCTCACTTAGTTCACGATTCATCTGGAAACAAATGTGCGACGGAACTCATGTATAAGAAGTTTATGTACAAAAACAAAATCGCAGAGCAACTGGGTTTAAATGCACATAGTTCAGACTTTATGACTAATATCAAGAATTATGATTCAAGAGTCTCTGAATTAATCCATTCTTATAGGAATAATTCTGACGCTAAGGAAAAATTAAAAAATCTGGTTCTTAAATCATCAAGTGGAATCTTGTGGGATGCAGATATGCAAAGAGACTACACAAAATTCATCAAAATTAGTGAAATTCAAAAAAGGGCATCATTGAAGACACTTGCAATAAAGAAAATACGTTCATTTAATGTGGCTTTTGTTTTTACATATCCATACGTCCAAACAAGCCTATTTGCTCAGGAACTATTTTCCAATTTTAAGATAGACTTGGCTATTCTCTCTAGCCGAAATGGAAAAGTTAGCATTAGGAGAAATACGGACAAAATTTCATGTAGCAAGATTGCATCGTATCTTATAGAAGGCGGAGGACATGAATATGCATCAGGAGGAAAATTAAAAAATGACGCAGGAAATTTCAAGGCTTGCATGGCGGAATTGCAACAGGCAGTAATCAAGGCTTTAGAATAAGGATTTTTACACTAAAGCATAAATGATGATAGAGAGCCAAGAGTAATTCGATGACCGCAGAGAAAACAAATAAATTTCATTCAAGACAAGGACGATTATGGCGAGCGATAAAATCATTGGTAATGTGATCTATGAATGTATGAGATGTGGAACTCCAGTGTCAAATGAAGAACTTTCAAAGTTACCGGAAATAAAATGTATTTGTGGATTTAGAGTTTTCCGAAAGGCTAGACAACCAATAGTGAAGCAATTGAAAGCAATTTAGAACCAGTAGATAAATCAAGTCAAAATGTTCTTTTTATTTGAATGGGTTAACGCTTAATTGTTAGCTTAACGATAATAATAATAATATGAAAATTCTTTGTCCTGATTGCAAGAAGCCTGCGGAGCTTTCTGATGATTTTGGCTTTGTCAAATGTCCTTTTTGTAATTTTGAAATGACGTATGGAGAATACGTCAAGTATATAGCTTATAAAGATGTAAGATACAGGGATATTTTGAGTGATTATAAAAAGTAAATTCATTACCGATGAGTTACAATTATTGAATGACTATATACTAATTTGAGTGTGATTCAGTCAAAATCTTACTGATTTACATAACCACTAGTTAACTACAATTGGGGAAATCATCAATTGATCATTATCTAATAATAGCCAAAATTAATTCTAATTCACCGTCTCGTCAATTGGGTGCTATCTGACTCAGGTTACGATCATGTTTCGTACGTTTATTTTTTTATCATGGTTGAAACTATAGATAATACGTCTCTGTCCTTTATTTGGTAATCACCGGGTAATCTTAAACCGTTTCTGATGTCGACAGCATAAACAATTCCCTTAGATAACTCGGTATGTATGTCGCTTGCAAGATCCTGCACAGTGGAACCATTTTTCATAAGAAATGCATCAGGAAGTACGTTACCTTTTTTATCGGACAATTTATTTGGATCAGAAACAGGATAAACAACATTCATGTTTAATAACTTGAAAACAGCAATGTTTAATGCAAATTGTACTCCAGTTCTAAGATACTCTCCCAATACATCTTTCCTAATGAAATTAAGTGCCCATTTTTGTTTTTCATTTAGAATCGTATTCTCATATATATCAAATATTTCATCGCCAGGAGAATATTTTATCAAACCCCTATTCTGAGCTCTCCTTAGCGTTAATTCTGCATCAGTACTTGAAGGAATTACAAACATGTGTTTATTATGCTCACGCAATCTCTTGAAATTTTCAGCAGCAGGATGAAGATCTATTTTATTTGCTACTATTAGAGAAGGCTTCGATACCTCCCTTAATGTAGAAACGAATCTTCTACTTTCGTCAGGATCAAGTTCATGTATGTCTTTGTCACCTAGACTATTTTCATTTATAGAACTTTTTACATGCCATTCTTTAACACCAACTCCTCTAAATATTTCAGTGACTGCGCGCACCGTGTCCATGCCTGTATTAATCATTCTTAAAATTTTTTCCCTATTTCCTTCAAATAATTTCAAATACCATAGAACTAATTCTTCATCTATATCAGAAACGTCTGCAATTGGATCTCCAGCACCTGCCTCCGCTATTTTTCCAGATGCATCAATGCTCCCAGAAGCGTCTACTATGTGAAGCAATACATCAGATTGTGCAGCAACAGACAAAAACTGGTTACCAAGACCCTTGCCTTCCCATGCACCTTTTATCAGGCCAGGAAGGTCTATTAATTCTACAGGAATGAATCTCCATCCATCTTTACAAAGAGAATTCCTTGGATTATCCACTACACCGAATTCTTTATGAACACAAAGGGTAATCACATGAGCATTTCCGTGAATTGGTTTTTTTGTTGTAAAAGGGTAATTTGCAATTTCTTCATTACCTAAAGTTGCGGAATTAAAAAAAGTAGTTTTGCCAGTGTTTGTTTTTCCAATTAAACCAATTCTTATCACAGATCTATTATTTTTGCTTGATTATTTATATCTAGTATATAACCAACAACGAAAAAAGCGAAAAAACCACTTGAATTCAAAGGAAGGTTGTGATAGATTTGAGGTCAGATATAGCGATAGATAAAGTTCTATACGAACTAGATAGAAATTTCTTTAGTGATTAACTTACATTCTATTCCATCTCAAGCCTTTAATAATTATATTATGAATTCTTACTATCAGCGAAAATGCATACTGAATCAAGATCTCAGATAAAGAAAGTTTTGGTGATAGGACTCGGACAACTCGGCTTGCCTGTTGCAAAATATGTGAAAGAAAGAGGATTTGAAACTTTTGGATATGATATCAATCCTGTAAAAGTAGAAAACGCAGAAAAGAAATATGGTATCAAGAGTATTGAATGCTTTGATGACATTGATGTTTTCATTTTGTGTATATCTACCCATGATCCAAATGATGAATATACTCCTTTTGTAGATGGCCTATTCTCTGTTGCACAAAAAATCTCAAGAGAAGCAAAGAATGGTTCGCTTGTTTCCATTGAAAGTACAGTACCTAAGGGAACTTCAAAGAAGATATTTGAAATGTTAAATCATAGACTCCACGTTGCTCACGCACCTCATAGGTGGTATGCACTTGAGGAAGATGTACATGGAGTAAATCAAGTTAGAGTAGTTGGTGGTGTGAGTGATTGCTGTCTAAAGACAGCACTGCAATTTTATGATAGCGGAAACGAGGTTCTTGAATTCAATAACAATAACACTCAAACAAACAAAAAAAATGGTCTCGGGATTCCTATGCATCCAGTATCTGAAATAGAGATTGCGGAATTGACTAAAATAGTTGAAAATGCTGATAGATATATGCAAATTGCATTTTCAGAGGATCTCTATCTTTACTGTCAGGCCAACAATGTTAATTTTGGAGAATTAAGAGATGCATTAAACACTAAATGGAACGTAAAGATACTTGAACCTCGTGACGGTGTTGGGGGACATTGTTTGCCCAAAGACACAAAGATGTTTCTACAATCATCAAAATCAATTAAAAGTAAGATATTAATGGCAGCAATGGAAGTTGACCAAGATTACAGAAGATTCAGAGAGATAAGGGGTTACAGACTAGTACCACCAACTATCAACAGTTCATAAATAGGAAAATTACCTTAATCTGGTTGTATGGAATCTAAAGCTATTCTAGTTTTTGGAGCACATCCAGATGACTTGGAGATAGGAATGGGTGGAACAATTGCTAAACTATCTTCAAAGGGTTACGACGTACAACCTATTATAGCCACATTACCAAATTTTGTAAAGACAGATACCAAAGAAGGTAGAAGATCTGAATCCATATTATCGGCTAAAGTAATGGGATGCAAATCTCCTATATTCCTTGACTTATCGCCCGAAGAGATGGTATTTGGAAGAAAATTAGTTACTATGATAGATTCAATCGTTTCGAAATACAAACCAGATTCAGTCTTCACTCAATGGTATGGAGATTCTCATCAGGATCACCAAGCCTTAACAAAAAGTGTGATTTCAGCATGTAGAGATCAAAATAACATATTCATGTACGAGACCACAATACCAGGCGGTATTACTGAAAAATCATTTAGACCCCAATTGTTCGTAAACATTACTGAAAAAATAGAAATAAAAAAGAATGCTTTAGAGTGTTTTCAGTCCCAGTTTATTCGCTGTGGGGATATATGGATACCTGCTATTCTTGGCAGGTGTTCTTTTAGGGGATATCAAATTAATTCTAAATATGCCGAGGCCTTTGAGGTCATAAAAGTTACAAAATGGTAATTATGCGACTCAATTCAATATACAAGCAATAAATTAATAAAATTTCTTAATTTAATAGAACTATAACAAATAAATTTTTATTTCAGTCACTAATGTTGTTCTAAGAATTAAACGGCACCGGTATGCGATATCTCTTTAGAACTACTCAGCATTTGAATTTGAGATCTGACACGTGCCAGTCTCCTCCGTAAAATATTTATCATATCTGTGTCTTCACGCCTACGAGGTCTGAGTCTGCCTAAAACATCTTCAAAATTGCTTACATAATAGGGCAACAATGTGCGTTCGATATCTTCAAGTAT
>JAATVM010000113.1 GCA_014523495.1 Nitrososphaerales archaeon TH1920 | reverse complement strand
GTGTTGCTTTTTGGTACTTAGAGTATGAAGTTTATTACAAGATCCTTAATGATTTTTGCATGTATATGTATGGCCACATTATTTCAAATAATGGTTGCGTCACAAACTGCTACTGCTATAGACACACCGCTATCAAAAATGAATAAGACTAACTATGGTTTTCAACTCGAATCAAACGTTACTAATGGTACTACTCCGAACGAAATAGCGTATAGGAATCCACAATATGGAATCTTTATGCTGTTCCCCTCAAACTGGACTTTCTCCACTAGTGGATTACCAGAATATACGCAGGTCGCTGGATTTTATGCGCCACTGCAAAATCTTTCTGATCCAATCCCAGCTAGATTTACTATCACTGTGATGAGCTATCAACAAAACGTATCTCTCAAGGACTTCACGAATATGACACTCTCCTCACTTAATCAAACACAACAAATTAATATATCAAGTTCAAATCCCACTACTCTTGCCGGACAACCCGGTTATCAGGTAATATTCTCAACGTTACCGAATATAGGAGATCCTATTTCTTTTGAGATAATGCATTCATGGACAGCAATAGGCAATAAGGTTTATGTTTTCCAGTATAGCGTGGATAGCTCGAAATTTGATACTTATCTACCCACGGTTACACAAATTTTAAAATCATTAAGGATAGATGGAACGGGATAACTCTCATTTCTTTTACACGAACATGAGATACTCTATTTAGGTGTTACTTGAATATGGTAAACAATTGTGAGATATTTAGTAGGGCTAATTCGTCCATAATATTTGACAGAATTTCTAGATGTATAATTAAACCATAACAATTAACTAACACATATTATATAACTGATAGGTATAGGAAAGAGATGGGAGCTAATACTAAAAGGATTATTATTACATTAGCTCTGATTATGAGTAGTGCTGTTATCTCTTATTATTATTATTTAATTCCAATATCAAAGACTTTTTCTTCTGGTATTACTGCTATATCGGACAAATTTGGAATATTGGAAATATATCCCACAAAACCTGGAGGAAGAGAATGGTTCATTAATATGAACAGTCCTACTTAGGACCCAGGGTTCAATGCTAGATCAAATATTATTCGCCAATTGGATGGCTCATGGCAGACTAGTGGACGACTTGATAATGGTAAATACGTTGGAGAGGTAAGAATGTGATAGTGTTGATGATGTACGAGTTATAATCAAAGATGCCAGTGGTACTTGTGTTGTAGAAGCTTCAGATAAAATCCCAAGGGTAATTCACAATTGTCCGTATGACAAACAAGATATTGTGATGATAACGTACAACAAGGGGTCACCGGAGATAAGAACACATAATCTGAAACCCTGAACTTAAATGAATGAAGTGAGAACGGCACTAATGTTTCGCAGGGAATTTAAAGATTCAAACTTTCATGATGAGTTAATTGATCCCTAAATATTTGGTAATTGTTAGATAGAATGTTTTACATGTTACTACATGGTAGAAGAATCCTATTTTACCAAAGTTCTGCCGGATTCAATCAAATTTTATTTACCTCGGACAGAGGGATATATGGATGTAGTTAAGGAAATAGTCGCACAATATGGCAGCATGTCATTAATCGAGTTTGACGGGTACTTTGAAGGAAAATTCGAACCTATTAAGTATACACGATTAGAAGTTCACACCACGGATATAGATGAGCGACATATTATAGAATATGCTAATAAGATTCGAGCTAGACTTAAACAACATTCTTTGGCATTTGAATTCAATAATAAACTAATACTCGTAATCAAGAGGTAAAACGATAATGGCATCATAATAATAAGTAATACTGTAGAGCAGTTTTGTTTTAATAAGAATATTGATTATTATGTTATTTGAAGTAACAATATTAAAATTAAAAGCAGTATTATCAACATACAGGTTCCAACACAATTGGGGAAAAGTCTTCCATTAACAATTTTTCTTGCTGTATTAATTCCTGGCGTTGGGCATATCTATCTAGGTTATAAAAAACGTGGGATAATTATTCTGATTGCTCGAATAGCCATATGGCTTGCTGTAATTTGGTTTATTCGGTTTATTCCATTTCCTCTAAGTTGGGTAATTGGTCCGATAGTAGGAAGTGGATTTTGGATCTGGCAATTAATAGATGCAGTGAGACTATATAATAAAATGAGATCAGATTTAGATGGAAGGATCAATGTCAGTAATCATTAAAGGTCCTAAGTTATTGTGCAAACCCCACACAAATAACAATATGAATTGGCAAGTTTTTGATTGTTTATATTGGAAAATATGAATTGATTGAAAAGGGAATAAAGCCTTTCAAGTAGAAATAGGATATTTTGAAACTACTATAAGAAATATTTTGCAATGACAAATGACATGGGTGACGGATTCTTATGAACTATTATTTTCTTTTTATCAACTAATTTAATCATGAATTATACTGGTTTCGGCTACAGCAAGTCTTGCACAAAATCCCATTACACCCCCAAATACTATATGTAATGATAATGAACCCCAAAAGATTGTATTTGAAAGCTCGATAAGTTTGTTTGCCATTGCATACTCTGAAGATGATGGATTTGATTCTACTACCATTTTCTGTAAAGTTGGTTGCATAATGAAATAATTTATTGGCAAGAAGAGAACTCCCCATACAATTATTCCTGCCAAAATACCCGTTCCTACTCCCTTCAACACAGAATTAATATGCAATACCTTAATTCTTTTTGATATACCACTGTAAATCATTCCTATAATAACGGCAGCTATCATATACAACAGAAATCCAATATATAATGCGTAAGAGGTATCTATTCCAAACGCAATTCCAACCATTTGAAACCATCCACCTGGTTGTAGTCCCATTTCTTGATCTAAAGCCAAGAATAATCCAAAAATTGCCCAAGCCGCAGTCAGGCCTGCAATTATGCCAGAAGGTCTTT
>JAATVM010000112.1 GCA_014523495.1 Nitrososphaerales archaeon TH1920 | reverse complement strand
AGCGGTAGCTAATTCTTGTGCGCCCGTATAGTTGCTATTTTTATATTCGACCGATGTTTGGTTCAACAAATTTCTGGCATTCTGTAAATATCCGATATATTTGTTTGATTCATCTTCAGTTTGGGTTGTTTCATTTTCTTGGCTAAAGCCATTCTTTAATTCAGAAATTAAGGCCGGAACCAAAACAGCGCCAATTAGTATAGACCACCTTAAATTGATTTTTTTCATTGTTAGGTCCCCCTAATTGCACTTTAGGAGCTATTTAAACAATCTTTGGAGTAAAATTAAGAACGGACCAGATGTTATTCGATTGAAATCGGATGGTTTTGGACTAAAGATCATTATTGCCGATAATAATTATTACATTGCCGATCATATAATTTAGCATATTGAATGCCATTATCGAACATGTGTTTATGAAAATTAAACATCCTTCAATGTAATTTAATCAAATTTTAAAACAAGAAAAAAAGATAGTGGGTTATTTCAGTATGTATAGTTTCTCCATCTGTTACTCGACGTGGTATTAATAGATAATAATGATATCTATTTTAACCAGTGATGTTACCAATCATGCTACCGGCCTTTTCAGTCAAGTTACCAGCCTTTTCAGTCAAGTTACCAGCCATACCGCCAATCTTCTCAGACACGTTACCGGCCTTTTCAGTCAAGTTACCGGCCATACCGCCCATCTTCTCAGACACGTTACCGCCGATTCCTCCAGTCATATTTTGAGCAAACACAATAGTACCGATCGCAGGAACTAGTAACATTCCTAAAGCCAATGTGACAGCTAATGCCAACATAAGAGTTGTAGCCATTTTTATAACAAAGGGTACTACTTTATTTAAGTATTTCTTGAAGTTTTGTGATCAAAAAACGATATAAATTTAATACTTAATTCAGCAAAATACTAATGAATTATAGCATTTTACTTAAAATATAAAATTATTCGTAAAAGACAAATGTGATAATTGATACCTCTCATTAAGATATAACTATGTAATAGCAATAATGTTATTGATATTTTTAATCTCAGCCAATTATTGATACGAAAAATCATTATTACTTATGAATATGATTAAAATTTTTAAACCAAAATTATTTCAGTTTGTATTTCATAATTTATAAATTTGACCACGATGGATTAAATGTAAATATGAACTCATCTTTTGATTTTGGAATATTGCCTATTAGAATTATGGCAGGTATTACATTTACTGCGCATGGAATACCAAAATTTTACGATGTATCTGGAGGATACAAGTTCTTTCAATCTGTTAATTTACCAGCTGAGTTGTTCATACCAATAGCACTCCTGGAAGTCATTGGAGGTTTAGCGATTTTGTTTGGCGTACTAACAAGAATTGCTTCAGCGCTACTAATAATTGAAATGATAGGTGCAATATTGATGGTCAAACTCTCTAAAGGTTTTGTTGGTGGATACGAGTTTGAACTGCTATTGATATCGATAGGCATAACACTATTTATGATGGGGCCAGGAAAAATATCTATAGAGAATTATATCCTAAAAAGAGAATTATTTCCTAGAGGGAAACAATTGTATCAAACATCTTATTCCTCTAAAGCGGATAAGAAATAATATTTTTAAAGATTTAATTTATTTTCATTTTTCATAATACCTACCCAAGAAACGGAAATAGTAACCATCCTAGTACTTGCACAATAAATTTAATGTGCTAGATTATAACGAATAGTGCTATGTCATCATTATCATGATGTTAAGCCCCATTTTTGACGTACTTTTTCTTCCAGTTTTGAAAAAACAAATCTATCAAATAATAAACCAATCACGAATATTACAATCATAGTTGCTATTATTTGACTCATATTGGAGAACTCTCTTCCTATGGATAAAATATATCCAAGTCCTAGTCCGGTAGTGATCAACATCTCAGCGCCTATCAAAGCGTGCCAAGCGAAAGACCAAGTTTGTCTTAGGCCCATTATCAAAGATGGTGCGGCCGCAGGTATCATGACATATCTGAATAATAAAAAGCCGCTAGCTCCCATATTTCGTGCTGCGTGTATATATATAGGCGGTATATTTCTGATCCCACCGTAGGTAGAATTCATTATTGAGAATACAGAATTCATTACAATAACGAAAAGTATTCCTAAATCATTGAATCCAATGAGAAGAATAGCAAAAGGTACCCATGCTATACTTGGAAAAGATTGGAGCCCTAAAGCAAATGAGCTCATGGTTTTTCCAAATTGTTTGAATCTAACCATAGCAAGTCCAACACATCCACCAATTACTACTGATATTACAAATCCAATGAATAACCGCCATAGTGAAACAGCGATACTCTCAATCAGAGTACCGTCAGACACCATGTCAGCAAAAGACTGAGCAACCATTGCTGGGGATGGGAGAGATACAGGTGGCCATATTTCTAAAGAGTATACTATTTGCCAAATGATCAGAAAAACTATTAAAAATGTGACGATGCTTAGAAGATCCTTTATGTTAAATCTGATCTCTTTTTTTGAATTTGGGGGAGTATCCATCTCAGAAAACCTTTCTATTAATTACTCCTCTCGTGTAAAACTCCATTCATTATAAAATTCGATCGTGATTGGACACTCATACCAGATAGATTTTAATTGTTTTGATAATTATGGAAATATAAATGGTTTCTATTGTAAATTTTTTCACTATTTTTGATCCCAAGATTAAGTAATCTTCTTGCTTCTTGATGATGAAAATGAAATAATTAAATAAAATTTCACATAATTGGAACTGCTGCAATGAATCTAGTGGTGGGTAAATCAAAAACCAATCCTAGGATATTGAAATGTAAATAGTTTAATGATACTCAACTAGGAATCTGTGTTAGGACTTGTTTTATTGCACCTTCAAATACAGAGTAAGGCTGGGCGCCCTCTATTTTCAGAGGAGTTTTTCCCTCAGCAATCAGAATAAATGTTGGGGTACTAGTTAAACCAATACTCCGTGCCAAATTGTCATTTGTAACTACTAAATTTTCATATTTTTTGGAATCAAGACATGCTGAAAATTTGTTTACATCAGTAACCCCCGCATAAACTGCAAATTGCGTTAAACTATTTTTCGAAACCCAGTCAGTGTTTTCTCCTTTTGAGTTTGTATATACTTCATCATGATACGGCCAGTATTTTCCTTGCTCCGCAGCACAATAAGACCCAATGGCAGCAAGTGTTGATAACTTATCTGATGGTCTATCATTTATGACAAAGTCTTTAAACATAAAATTAATCATACCCGTGTTGACAAAATTATTAACGATTTGATCTTTGGTTTCCCTATGAAATCTTGCACAATATTGGCATTGATAATCACCAAATTCTATTAAAGTTATTTTGCTTTTGTTTGTTCCCAACGCTGATGCATTTTGATCTATAGGCTGAAGAAGCATGCTAATAAGCTGCTCAGGACTTTCGGGATTTTTAGGGGTATTGTTTTTCCCCATTGTCGCAAATGCCGTTATCGAACCTGCAACTAGTACTACACCAAATATAATTGCCCACATTAAGGATTTTTTCTTAAATTTCTTAGAACCCGATTTTTTGACCTTCCGTTTCAATATGATATTTTTCGTTTTAGTAGCATAAAAACCATGGTAAAAAAATCTAACTTTTAGATGGTTTAATTAAACCTAGTATATTTTTTATTCTGTTATTTTAAAAATGAAATCACAATGATTCAATTTTGTGATACATTTATTGTGTCCCAACACTGTCTACATAATTGGCCATCAATTTTCCATTGGGGTTTTGGGTTATACCTTACGAAACCGATTTTTTTTCCACAGTGAACACAAAAATTTATTTTTGTTTGATACGCCAATTCTTTTTGATCATAGCATTTTTCACATAAAAAAATATCACTGTCCATATTCCACTGCCATCTAGGTTTCTTTTTTTTCTCTGGGTCAATATTATTATTACAAATGAAGCACTGATTTTGTTTCTTTTTGATTTTTTCTTTTTCTTCTTTTTGTTTAATTACAAAGTCCTTTGTTGTTTTCATATGACAGTCGCTACAAAGATAACCAGTAATATTCCAAGATTTATCTGGTTTATATTTAAATTTAAGATCTTTATTGCACAGAGTACAAAACTGAGGTTTCCTAAATTGCAAACATGCTTTTTTCAAGTATCTTGTAAAAAAATGTATCTTTGATATTTTTGCGATATACTTCAAAAAAATGTTTGAACATAAATCAGGATTCGATTTGTGGCTCTCAAGTACAAAGCTAAGGTGAATTTAATCCTAAAAGAAAATAAGAAAATAATAGTAGTCATATTTATAACACATAAATCAATAGTACGCAAATGATTACTAAACAATGTGATAATTGTACTAAAAAGGGAAAGAATTTTTATTGTAACAATTGTACCAAAACAGCTGAATATTTTGATATCTATAGCTATTACAGCAATAGGATGTCAAACAAGAATACCTTGATAGGTAGAATCAAAGCTTACACTTGGCACGATGTGTTAGAATACATAAAGAATAATTTTTTTAATGATCAATCTAATAGTCTTAATGTAGACTGTGAAAAAGACTTTGCATTTATAGAAAAAAAATCATCAGAGCAAGCCACATTTAATGGTCATACTAACAAGTCAGCTAACCAACATCCTATTGGTTACAAAATATATTTGAATAAAGATAATAAATCATTTGAGTTTTCTTCCAAAGTCAGAAACTTTTGGGATTTAACTGCTGTTACTAATTATAATAACAGGTAGTGTCAAGTCTATTCATTGAAATAATATTCAAGCTTTGTAATTGTATTGATGATCTCTTAACTTTTTTTCACTCTTTACTATCTTAATTAAGTTGAATAAATTAAAAAAGATGAAATCAAACTCCTCATTTTCCAAATTATCTTTTCTATTTTAATATTATTAAGAGTAAAATTAAGGGGTAAATGATATGACTTCCTTTTTTCCATATTTTCTAAATATTTCATCATATTTCATTGACTTTGCTGATATTAGATTTCCACTATCATCATACATCTTTACAAAATTTGCGCGCAATGCAATATTCCCTTTTGAATCGAAGAATCTGATACTATAACCATTCATCCCGTTCTGTCTAGTTTCTATTACAAATTTTGCAGTCGTTACGAGCTCAAGATTCAAATGTATATGCCATGATTTATCTTCATGGCCGATAGTGATCCATTTATCAGTTACTCTAATTGGTAAACCTTTTTCAGTCTTCACTTCACAGATCCCACTTCCGCTATTCACCGAAAACATAATATCATCTAGATTCAATATATCAGAAATCAATTCTTTGATCAAGTTATAAGACATGTGTAAATATTATTACAACGGTTTAATAAAAATATGAGGTAAATACTAGCCTTGTTGATATTTTGTTGCATATGACAAATGTCTCATGTAAAATTGAGATTGTTTTTTGAATTGATGTCTGCAACTCTTAATGGTTCTGGAATTCTTTCGTCCTCTTTGGTTATTTTTTCAACGATTTGTATAGCTTTTGTTAAACTAATTTTATGTCCAACGCTTACGTAGATTGGTTTTTTTCCCTCTTTTTTAATCCTGTATCCCAAAACTGACCTGTCATATTCAATAAAGTGATCCTCCCGTACAGAACCACATAAAAGATTTTTAGCGACTCCTATTGTTGGTTTATCAATCATATAACCAACATAACTTGCTAACCCACACTTCCTTGGATGCAAGATTCCGTGTCCATCAATAAGCAGAATATCAAAACCAAAATCATTTTTTAGTAATTTCAAAGTATTTAGTAAAGGTCCAGATTCTCTTAAGAAAAGCAAACCTGCAATATAGGGATATTGTACTTGGTATTTGCGGTTAACAGAAGCTATCAGGTCAAAGGTACTATTAGTTATTACTGCAGAACAATATGCTACGTTACTTTTGTAAGATACATCTACACCACAAATATTTTCTATTTTATCAAAAGTATCATAGGTAATTATCTTAGTTGAAATTTCTTTTTGAAGATCAAATACCCAAGAATAAGGTTTTTTTTCCACAATACTAATTTGATATCATCTTTCTTAATCTTGACTATTATGTAATTTGTTAGTCATAAACGAATGAAGATTCAATTTTGGTCACCACCCAATCTTTTTAGTTTGATAGATATTCAATTAAACTCCATTTCGTAATAGGAGGACTTTACAATCGTGAAATTCAACAGCTCAATGTGAAGAGAGTCAAATCAAAAAGAACAAAAAATCTCCTCAATTTAAATTTTGTATGAATTTGTGACAAACATAGTATATAAAATCTATTCAAAATGAAATATGATATGTCGTTTGTCCTTTGATTTTTATCCCAGTTTATCAAGTTAAGGATGTTTTTTATATGATTGCTTGGATTACACTGCTGATAACTAATGCCAGAGGAGCTTTCTGCAAGAAAATCACAAGAAGGGCATGAATGGCAGATAACTGAGAAATTCAAGGAGACTCATGATACCTATACGTACAAGTTATTCCCAGTTTCTAAGTCACAGAGATTTGATTTTAGTATAGGCCAGTTTGTGACTGTAAGTACGTTACTGAAGAGACCCACGACATCAGGAGGTCTTGAGGAGAATCTAGTTAATCGTGCCTATTCTATTGCGTCGTCACCAACAAGGGATTTTATTGAACTTACAATCAAAGAAGAGAAACCATATGGCTATATCAATCCTGTTACAGGAAAACCGGATGCTTTTGCCGCGTATTTTAATAAACAGGTTAAACTGGGAGATAAGATCAGGCTAAAATTAAATCAGAGCAAAGAACATTTCTTATGGAAAGTAGCTGCTGGAATTGAGAAGAATGTAGCATATTGGTCTGGTGCAAATGGGGCACAATCTGCAAGAAGTTTGATTCAGTATATGGAAGACAAGAAAGACCCTGAATTTAACCTTATACTTTTCTACAGTAACACAAAATTATCTACAGACAATACAAATAATAGGTATATTACCAACGATGGACCTCACCCCATTGATTCATTGAATGTGATTTACTATAATTGGTTGATAGATGTTGCAAAAAAACTTGAAAACTTGAAAGTGATTTTTACCTTTACAAGAGAACAAGAAATACCTCCGAGATCCACTAAAGATTTAAGGATTATTTATAGGAAAGGAAGATTCTTCTTAAATCCTGATGGTTTGCCCGAAAGAACTTTACTGAAATATGGTGGAAATGTAGAAACATCTTTTAATCCGATATGTGGTAGCAGTGGGTTCATAAACGGTATTGTAAGGTTACCAGATGGCAAGATAAATAGGGGCAAAGGGATATTGCAAAATTTGATGGAAATTGAAGGAGTAAAACCAGAAAAGACCGACAAGGAACAGTTCTACTTACAACAAGTCGGTGTAAATCAGTGAAATGAATAGGTGCAACAACCTAGAACCTCGTTAGGAATGGCACGCTGAATAGTATCCTCCTCAATTAACTTACCCAAAAATTTATTATAAGTTGTTATTGTTAAAATAAAAATTTGTAGTAGATCTATTATCATAAGAAAGCATTGAAAATCAAGAATCTAGGTGGACGAGACAATTTATTTACTGTGACAGATTGAGAAAAATCACTCTATTTCACATTGAAAATGTAGAGTATATCTATCCTTTTGATAAATGATTACCTAAAAAATAGTATGAAGATTTAGCTATAAAATATCGAGCCAACAGTTAATTGTATTATATTTCAGAAGATAACGACAATGAATACGAAGAAGGGAATGTCAATTGCTGTCATTTTTCTTGCAGCAGCTATCATCTTTGTATCGTCAACTCCTATGACAAATCATGTGTTTGCACAAAGCGGTGACGGAGAAGATGAATCAGGGAGCAAGTACTATGAAAATTTCCTGAATTGTCTGTCTGACGCTGCTGGGTCAAATAGTTATCCTGCAGGTGATCAAATAGTAAACTGCTTCGCAGAGAGTGGTTACATACAGGGAAGTTCCAGTACAAGTAACAGCGCTGGCACTGAAGATGAGACTGAAAATGTCGGTGTAAGCGTAGTCGGAGATGGGAGTGATGATGAGACTGAAAATGTAGATGTAAGCGTAGTTGGAGATGAGAGTGATGACGCAAGTGCTGAAGATGACGCAAGTGCTGAAGATGACGCAAGTGCTGAAGATGACGCAAGTGCTGAAGATGACGCAAGTGCT
>JAATVM010000111.1 GCA_014523495.1 Nitrososphaerales archaeon TH1920 | reverse complement strand
GGATTTATCTCGACTGATGTTATGGATGGAATCATAGCAAAAATATTGATTCTTTGTATTATTGTATTTTGAATATTTTCACAGCTTCTTAATACTTGACCAATCACTCATAAAAATAGTAGATATCACTGGTGATACCATTGGATTAAGTAAACTGCTTAATCTAATACATCACCCTTAGACAATCCCGCACGAATTTTATTACGAAGTTTAAACTTAAAGAAATAACTATATTAGTCTAAGAACTTTTCAAAAAATTCATGAAAGCAGCAGTATTTAGAGAATATGGTCAAGATCCTCTGAAAGTTGTGAAGATAGATGATGTTGATACTCCCAAAATCAAACCTAACGAAGTTATGATAAAGGTAGAAGCGGCCGCATACAACTACAATGATCTTTGGGCGATTTGGGGAGACCCAGTCAAGGTACCACTTCCACATATTTCGGGAAGTGATGCAGCAGGTACTGTGGTTGAAACAGGTGAAGAAATTGCAAAAGTAAAAGTGGGTGACAGAGTAGTTTCTCATTCTAACATGAGCTGCAGAGTATGCAGCATGTGTACATCCGGAAGAGAATATGATTGCAATGAACGACTCATTTGGGGTTTTCAAACTGGTCCTCTCTGGGGCGGCTTCTGTCAATACACACATTTGCCCGAGGTAAATGTTGCTAAAATCCCCGATTCTGTCTCATTTGATGAGGCAGCTGCAGTATCAATGGTTGGGATGACAGCTTGGCATATGCTTGTAGGAAGGGCTAAGATAAAACCTGGACAAACAGTCCTTGTGATGGGTGGAACAAGTGGTGTTGGAATGGCAGGTATTCAAATAGCAAAACTATATGGTTGCAGCGTAATCGCAACTGCTGGTAATAAGGAAAAAATGGATAAATGTATAGAATTGGGTGCCGATCACGTAGTTAATCATAGAGAAGCCGATTGGTATAAAAAAGTAAGAGAGATAACAAAGAAAGAAGGTGTGGATGTGGTTTTTGAACATATTGGAAAATCAACTTTTCCACAAGAAGTAGGTCTTCTTAAAATGGGAGGTACATTAGTAGCTACCGGTGCAACTACGGGATATGATTCTACTATCGATTTGAGATACTTATTCTTCAAAGGGACCAATCTACTTGGTTCAACTCAGGGTAATAAAGCAGAATTAGAACAAGTTATTTACTGGACTGGTATGGGCAAAATTAAACCACTGATTAGTACAGTACTTCCTTTTTCAGATATGGCAAAAGGACATACTATGATGGCAAATGGTGAACAGATTGGCAAAATCCTCACAACACCTCAAAAACTTTAATTTTCCATTTTTTTAAATTTAGTAAATGTTCAGGAGTTTATTATTCATTCCTGCAAACAATGAGAGATTTCTAAAGAAATCAGCTAATCTTCATCCAGATATACTATGCTTTGATTTAGAAGATTCTGTTCCCTCTAATGAAAAAGTAGTTGCAAGAAATTTGGTGGGAGAACGGCTTGCGTCTCAAGAGGGAAATAATGAATCATCTATGTATGTGAGAATTAATTCGATAGATTCGGGCTTGGTTGACAGTGATCTTGAGGGAGTCATCAAGGTAGGATTGGATGGCATTGTTTTACCAAAGATTAGTAATAGGGAAGAGGTAATTCTGGTTGTTGACAAAATTCATGCGATTGCCTCCAAAAGAAATATATCCTCAAAAATTCGAGTCATGCCATCTATAGAAACAGCAAGAGGTGTAATAAATGCTAATTCGATTGCTTCAGCGCATGAAAATGTGGTAGCATTAATTTTTGGTGTCTTTGATTATTTGTATGACATGAATGTTGATGTTGAATACGATGAGAGTGTGAGTTACAATTATGCCCGATCCAAGATTCCAGTGGATGCAAGAGCGGCAGACATAGATGCCTTGGATGGCATTTGGCAAAAAGTAAATGATGTTGATGGGTTGATTAAAGATGCGGTACTTGCAAAAAAATTAGGTTATTCAGGCAAAACATTGATCCATCCTTCGCACATAAATCCCATTCATGAAATATTCAGACCAACAAAGAAACAAATAGAATGGGCAAAAAAAGTTTTTGCTGCACTAAAGGATTCAACTGGAAGGGGAAATGCAAGAGGCGCAATACTATTAGATGGTAAAATGATTGATGCCGTACATTACAAACAAGCAAAGGCCGTTTTAAGCGCCACAGAAAAATAAATTATTTCATAAATAAAAGGTGTTACTCTTTATTGAATCTTCAATTATATTATCTAGATCTGTGTATTATCTCTATAGTTTGTTACAATGGCAATTGCTTTGATAATACATAGGGTAAAAATAAAAAACTAATAAAGTGTATAAAATAACTTTGATAGCACTACTAAATATTAATTATCTTGTAGAACTATTGTTTAACCGTATGTTGAATTTAGAATAGTCATTATAATTAAAATGTTTAACTAGAACAAACAATCTCATTCTACGAAAGAATTAAGGATAGAAACTGACCATAAATGTGACACCCCACATATGTATTATACTAATATTCAAGAGTAACAATGTTAATCGACGCTTATTAATGTATATTACATATGACTATTCATGACATATAGAAAAAATAAAAATAAAAATAAAAATAGGGTAACTTTTGAAGAAAGGTGGGCCTAAATTGTTTGCTTCATATGATTGCCTGATGAGTGCAAAGACTTGTAAATCAAACACCACGTCTGGAAAGGTAATCTATACACTCGAGAATCCCGAATCGATAATTTATTTAGGTAAAAAAGATATTTTATTCAATCAATTGATGGCTTGTGAAAAGTTAATAGATCATGTGAGGGACAACAATGATCTAGAACTAATTAGGACAGAAATTGATGAGTTAAAATTGATGTTGGATCTAGTAACTTAAATTACTTTGTATATGGTTTTGTCTAATTCCAAATCTAATTAGTATTTAGCATTTGGAATTGAAATTATAAGAATATAATCTATATACTGATTAAATCTAAGCTAAGTTAGTGTCTGGTTCACAATCACATAGAGACAGAATCTATATAGTTAGAGACATAATCATGAAACTTGTTGAATATGGTCAGTTAAACCAGACAGCTTTGGTTAGTTTTTGTGGACTAAACTTGAAGAAACATAGGTCTATATTTGACAAAATGGAACTCAATGGGCTGATTATAAAAACAGAAAAACCTCTAGGAAAAAGAATGATAACTGTTTATAGTCCAACCCAGAAAGGATTAGAATTTTGCAGAACTATTATAGAACCTTATGAAAAACTTTTTCCAAGATCCTATGATACTAATGGAATTCATATTGGTCTGATTTAAGGGATCTATATGAATATGACTGAGGTTAGCAGTTAATCTTCAGAATTTTCTGTGAAACCAAAATCCGAAGCAATATTCCTATGAATTTCTTCTTTGTTAGCAAGATACTTACTATATCTTTTATTCCAGGTACTAATCATACGATATTGCCGAAATCCAACAACAATCCAAACTGAAGAGATCGCAATTACTGATCCGAGTAATATTATCAAAACAAGTCCAAACTCATCCTCATCTTCAAGAATGGTAAAGAATGATGAGTGAGTTAGCAAAAATACAGAAAGAGCAATTGCTAGTGGAGCCAATATCAAAGCTGAGATAGACACACCTTTGAGGATGGTCCTAATTTTTGATATTTGATCAATAAATCCATCTACTAAATTTAATATGTCAGTACTACTTGATATCATATCTCCTTTATCCTCATGTGACGTTCCCATAATCATCAGTACTACTATGAACTCTATTATTTAGATTCTGGTTTACCATGTTAATCATATGAATTTCTTTGTCTAGAGAAGTAGTCATTT
>JAATVM010000110.1 GCA_014523495.1 Nitrososphaerales archaeon TH1920 | reverse complement strand
TACTTTTAATCTGTTGACCACCCACAAATGAATACGTTTGTAAATCATGTTATATGAAAAGATTACAACAACTAAGAAAGACTCATTGATTTTATAGAGCTATCAAGTGGCTATAGATCTAAAACCATATTTTAAATCTTATGACAGCAATACTTCAAATTTATCAGATTAATTTTATTTATTAATTATTAGATAATTGGAACTAATGAGGAAACCAGACAATAATTTTTGTATTGTAATTAACTAGTAACATTTCATATATGCCGTTAGAGTGAATCTTATTTTCTACCGATCAATAACGTTGGTCGTTGCCAATGGTTTTCTGCCCATAAAACCTTCATCCTTTCTATGCCAAAATTTTATTTCATTTTCACCTTCTTTCCAACACAGCCACACTTCTTCATCAAACCTCAGGGATGGAAAATCTAAGAGCCCTTCATCAACACTTTTGATCATAACTCCTTTATTTTCCAGTTCTGCTATAGTTTCATATAGTTTAAAAACAGCTTTGTTTAGTTCCTGTTTTTTATTTATGAAAAGCGTGAATTTTGTCCCTTCATTAACCATTCTTTGCAATTCTTCTTGAAGTTTAATCACTTTATTCTTTTGAATAATAATACTAGAAAATATTTTTTTTATTTCGGGTAAAATTCTGTTAGCATCCTGTGGAGTGAAGTAAACAGACATACCTACCAAAAATTAATGAAGACAATTTAATCATTATTATTTATCTGTAACAATTAATCAGTACAATTGATAGAAATTAGCCGAATGGACACACATTTTCCTACTTTTTGACTTTGTCCTTTCTGATTTTATTCAAATCTCCGAGTCCATGTGGGTATACCTCCCATGAATTGGATCTTCCAAATAGGTTGTCTAATTTATCGGAAGCGTTAACAGAAAATTTATTCAATGCAAGATGAATTGATTCGTGGCTTATAATAGAGGAGACTATCTCTGCAGTCTTGCCCCTTGAGTCATATTCTCTCCATGATCGGTAATTTGAGATAAAGGCTCTGGATTTTCCGTAGTAAGATACAAACATCAAACCCCTTCTGCCCATCATCCCACGCAAGCGAAGATCCGCAACCATTTTTTTAATTAACTCTCATAATATTCATTAATGTTTACAAGATTTTTCTTACCTACCTCTATTAAATGCCTCAAAAATAATATGACTAAACTCTGATGACTTTTACAAAATTTATTAAGAAATTCTACCAATATTAAAAAAATTGCATTATTTTTGAAGCCGTAAGTGTACTCAAAATATTTATTTATTTGTGAAATTGGTGGTTGTAGTAATACTCTTTTAAAACACGAGATAAATTGTGATTTTATGACTAATTTAAAAATACAGAATAAATCTAAAATCTTAAAGAGTAATTATTCTGATTCGTTAGGTTTAACTCTGGATGCCATAGAGGTTGGTTTAAGATCAGTTAATCCGGTATCCCTAATGAAAAGTTCGGTAAAAATAGAAGGTAATAATTTAAGTATATTTGATTATAATGGTAAGAAAACAAGGTTTGATATTGGATTATTTGGGTCAATTTACTTGGGTGGTGCTGGCAAGGCTACGGCATCAATGGTTGATGCATTCATAAGCATACTGAATAATCGGAAAATCAAAGAAGGTTGCATTACAGTTCCATATGGAATCAAAATGAAGAGTAACTTATGTTCGGTAACAAATGCAGCTCATCCAATACCAGATTCCAATGGTGTACTCGGTACAATAAAAATATTGAATATGCTAGAAAAAGTAAAAAAAAATGATTTGCTTGTAATGTTCTTATCAGGAGGTGCATCAGCTCTCATGCCCCTACCATTAGATATCATAGGTTTAGATGAAAAACAGAACATAACTATGAAACTTCTCTCATCAGGAGCAACAATTGATGAAATGAATACTGTGAGGAAACATCTTTCTCAAATCAAAGGGGGTAGGCTTGCAAGCATTATTAATAAAAAATTTCCAGTAATAACACTTATTCTATCAGATGTAGTTCAAGACAAAATTGATGTAATTGGTTCAGGTCCTACTGTTCCAGATTTGACTACTTTTAAGGACGCAAAAAAGATCCTGGTGAAATACAAATTATGGAAAAACCAAAGACTTGTCTCTAAAAAATTAAGGGGTTTAATTAGCGATGGAGTGTTAGGAAAGATTAGAGATACACCAAAACCTGGTAACTCTATATTTACCAATATTTATAACGTTATTATAGGAAACAACAATATTGCTTGCAAAAATATCAAATTATTTTTGGAAAAAAGTGGCGTAAATACAATGTATATGGGGTCAGCATTTACAGGAAAATCCCGTGTTCTTGGAGATTTTCTCTTCAAACTTGTTAATGATTTCCCCTCTATTTCAACTCCATATGCATTTGTTTTTGGTGGAGAAACAACCGTTGATTTAGAAAATAAAATAAGAGGAATCGGTGGAAGAAATCAGGAGGCAGTACTCTCAGCTGCAGCTCACTTTGAGAATTTGGATGAGGGTATGGATTTTACAATTGCGTGTATTGGAACTGATGGCATTGATGGAAATTCGAAGGCTGCTGGAGCGATAGTGAATCAAAAATTGCTAGTAAATATAAAACAACAAAAATTAAAAATATCAAACTACCTTAAAAACCATGACAGTAACACATTGTTTAACCAAGTAGAAGGTGCGTTACATACAAAGATTACTGGGACTAATGTGAATGATATATCAATTGTATGTAGATTAAAGTAGGTAAGTCACATAAATAAGAAAAGTTCACAATATAACTTATTTCAAGTATAGAGGCAAAGTAAAAACAAATGTGGCTCCAGTTCCATTTTCATTATTAAATCCGTTTATCTTTCCTCCATGTGATTCTATAATATTCTTAGAGATGAATAATCCCAAACCAGTTCCTTTTTCTGATCTTGATACAAATTTGTCAAATAGGCGATTGATTATTTCTTTATCTATACCTTTTCCAGTATCGCTGATTTTTATTGTTAGCTCATCACTATTTTTGCTTCCTATGATAGAGATAGTTCCTTGATCCGTGAATTTGATTGAATTATTAATAATATTCGAAATGACTTGAGTAATTCGATATTTGTCTGCAAGAATCTTTACTTGTATTGGTTCATAAAAAATCCTGAGTTTTTTATTCTTTGCAGCGTCATTTTCTATCTGCCTGGAATATTCCTTTACTAATTGTGATAAAATTTCATCGATGTCAAAAATGGTTTTATTCAGTTTTAGTGATTTTCCTTCAATATTTGAAACATCTAAAATATCTGCTGCCAATCTATCTAATCTTTTTGCATTACGAATAATAGAAGAAATCTGTTCTTTGCCTACCCTTGCAGATTCATTATCACTGATTTCATTTTCTATTAATTCGGCTTCGCCCAATATGGGCATAATAGGAGTTCTTAATTCATGTGCTGCCACATTAATGAATTCTTTTTGCATGTTATCGTGAATCTCTAGTTGTTTGTTTGCTGAAGCAAGTAGACTATTTGATTCAGTTAGTGATTCATTGGTATTCTTTAGTTGCACCGTTCTGGATTTGACTGCGCCCTCTAATCTCTTATTCCAAGATAATATCAAAAATGCAATACCGAAGGCCATAGAACCAACAACAATAATTACAATGGTACTGAAGTTCTTTTGTTGATTTATCAAGTAACCAACATTAGAGGCCAGACTATGTGGGGTACTAATATATAATGACCAGAGAAACTCTCCATCCAGTGTAATTGGTTGATAAGCAATTGTAGTCATGTTATTATTGTATGAAATATCTCTTAATCCAGATCCCCCTTTTAATGATGCAGCCAATATGTTATTGTAGACATTTTTGATTTCGGGCGGTATGAGATTTTGGAACTCTGATGTCAAGTAATTTTTGCCAAGCACATTTCTAGTTTTTGAATATAGTATTACCCCATTTTTATCGATTAGACCGACATTACTTGCAAATTCTGGTGAGAGTTCCTTCTGTAAAAATTGACCCAATTTTGATAGATCTATAGTTGTAAATACTATTCCTTCAAAATTTGACATATTTGCCTGACTAGCGTTATTATTTAGGCTAACATTACTTTTTATTACTGGATATGATATAAAGAGAAGCGGAAATTGATTATTGACATCAATGATACTGCTATAATATGCAGTATTGGTTGTCTCGGGAGTGAAAAACAGATCTGTTGAATTTGCTCTGATATTATTATAATCGGCGTCAATGGTTTTATTGCTCGTCTTGGAAATAATCTCTCCATTCATATTAAACATATAATAGCCATTGGTCAAGTCCTTTGTTGATGTCTGAGCAGAATCAAATAATTTCTGAACATCATCATTTTTAGCATCTAATAAAGTTATTGAGTTACTCAATCCCTGTAAATTGTTAGAGATAGACTCCATACTCCTTACCAAGATACGTGAAAGTTGGTAAACCTCAATTTTTGCATTAGACCTTACATCTTGAGAAGAAATATTTGCGATTTCGTTTGCGGTAAATGAAGAATATTGATAAGAAAGTATTGAAAGTCCAATACCGATTATCGCAATGATAAGAAGAATAATGACATTGTTTCTAGAAAAAGTCGCGCCTAACAATAATGTACAATAGATATTAATAAAGTTCTGATAGATAAATAAGCGCTAAACATTATTCTAGTATAGTTTTTGCTATACTTATTAAGTAAAATATATGAATTAACTCAGACATCTCGAGCTAGATCAGCAACAATCATACCGTCTATTCATAAATTCCATAAGATCAGATGAGACTAGAAAAACATAAACTCTCATTTTGAAAAAATTTATTGAGTATCTAGATGAAGATTACATTTTATTTGGAAATGATGCCAGACAAATAGAATGTGAATGATATACCTTATCATCTTTT
>JAATVM010000109.1 GCA_014523495.1 Nitrososphaerales archaeon TH1920 | reverse complement strand
GAACTGTTTTGTAACGGGTGATGATATGCTTGTTACGAGTACGGAAAGGGTAATTGAAGCATGCGAATATGGTGCGTGTAATGCAGCAATTTTGAAAGTTAATCAGGGAGGGACTTTATACAATGCTTTGGATTTCGCAGAAAATTGTACGAAAAATAATATTAGTATAATAACTTCGCACAGATCTGGGGAATCAATTGACTCGCATATATCTCACATAGCGTTAGCTACATCTTCAAAAATGATCAAAACTGGAGTTGTTGGTGGAGAGAGAGTGTCAAAATTGAACGAACTTTTAAGACTTTCAGAGTATGATTTAATAAAAGGCATGACTGATTTGTCTTTCAACTAAAATGGCAAGCGAATATCAAAAAGAAAACACTGACGATCCATTGATTGAAACCAAGAATGAGGTAAAACTTGATGACACATCAAATCAATCATACGTTGAATCGGGAGAGGAAAATGAGGAAATAGAAAATGATAATTTAGAAAAAATGATACTTTCAACAGGAATACGTGTAGGTACTCCTGTAAAAACTAAATTTATGTCACCATTCATTGTTCGGGCAAATCCCGAAGGCCTTTATATTTTAGATATTAGTAAAACACTTACGCGGATAGATGTTGCTGCAAAATTCATTGGTAGATCTGATATATCTAAAATTGTAGTTACATCAGCGAGAGAATACGGAAAAACACCTGTTCAGAAATTTTGTGAAGTAACTGGAGCTTCCGGAATTATAGGACGTTTTATGCCTGGAACTTTTACAAATCCATCTTTGTCAAGTTACATGGAACCGGAGGTAGTCATTGTCACAGATCCCCAAGCCGATCAGCAAGCTGTGTTGGAAGCAACAAGAGCGGGTGTTCCGGTAGTTGCTATTGCAAATAGCGATAACGTTACATCTAATGTGGATCTGGTCATTCCTGCAAATAACAGAGGAAGAAAAGCACTTGCAACAGTGTATTGGTTATTGACAAGGGAAGTGTTGAAGAAACAGGGAAAGATAAAATCGGATAATGAGATGAAGATATCAATCGACGACTTTGAGACCAAATTGGTCGAAGAGCTATCTTGAGTTCTTACATAAGAGAACCCGCCGTTTCTGGTATATTCTATCCAAAAACCCTTAATGAACTCAACGTAAATCTTCAATCATTATTTAGTGATTCAAATTTTGGGCCAGGAAAGTTACCGCCCTCTACTAGTAACGAGAGGATTTATGGGATGGTTTGTCCTCATGCCGGTTATATGTACTCTGGCGCTGTAGCTGCAAATGGATATTACGAATTATCATCATCCAAATTTGAATCGGCAATAATAATTGGTCCAAATCATTACGGTTTGGGGAGCGATGTGGCATTAATGAACAAAGGATCATGGAAAACACCCCTTGGAGAAATAAATATTGATCTAGAATTGGCTCAAGAAATATACCAAAATTGTGAGCTAGTTAATATTGATGAATTAGCACATTCCAGAGATCATTGTATTGAAGTTCAACTCCCGTTCCTTCAATACATAAGAGAAAAATTCGAAATTGTGCCAATAATCTTGGTAAATCAAGGTAAAAATACATGCATAAAACTTGGTAACGGTATATATGAATCAATAAAGAAAAGAAATTTGATATCGATAGCTTCCTCTGATCTTACACATTACGAATCAAATAGTCAAGCTCATGAAAAAGATAATCTCCTAATTTCTGCAATTCTCTCGTTGGATATAGAAAAATTTTATTCAGTATTGCTGTCATTTAATGTTACTGCTTGTGGTTATGGTGCTATTGCTACAGTTATGGAAATATCAAAAATGATGGGGGCGACAGAAGGGAAACTATTGAAATATGCCACAAGTGGAGATGTAGCTGGAGATGATAAATCAGTAGTCGGTTATTCTTCAATATTATTTGTATGAATAACTATACCCATAGAGCTATTTCATCAGCCCCTGCAAAGGTAATACTTTTTGGGGAACACTTTGTAGTATATAAAAACCCAGCGATCGTAGGGGCAATAAATAAGCGGATTCATGTTCGTGCAGAAGTAAATAAATTTTTGAGTATTAACATTAAATCGGGAAAAAATACATTAAGTGTACCTATAACGAGTAACGCGAGTATTATGAAGGTTAATGATAATAGTATATCATTTCTCTATCCAATCTTTAGGTGTGTAAAGCATGTTCTATCTGAAGAATATAAACAGACTATCGGAATCAATATGAATATTACTTCTGAAATTCCTTACGGGGAAGGGTTGGGATCATCAGCTGCGTCATGTGTTGCAACAGTTGCTGCACTTTATTCCTTGTTTTCAAAGAGCGATAAAAATCACATTTATGATACTGCAAAGATTATGGAACAAAATATACACACCAATTCATCAGGTATAGACTGCTATGTGTCTACTTTTGGTGGAATTGTGAATTATGAACCAGACAAAGGATTTAGCAATATAAAAGCTAGGAAAAAATTTACACTTTTAATTGGGACAACTGGTGTAAAACATTCAACAGGAGAAGTAGTGTCACGGGTTAAACTTTTTAGGCAAAAAAATTTTACCCTTTTTAAAGAACTCTCCTCAAAAGCAAGTATGATTTGCACGAGAGCAAAGAAGGCATTGATTGAAGGCAAT
>JAATVM010000108.1 GCA_014523495.1 Nitrososphaerales archaeon TH1920 | reverse complement strand
TTGATTTTAGTGATTGGTATACTCAATGCGTACTTAAATCTGGCATAGCAGACTATTCACCAAGTAAAGGATTCATCATCCTCCGTCCATATGGCTATGCAATATGGGAAATCATTAGAGAAATACTTGATGATGAATTGAAACAAACCGGACACAAGAATGGCTTTCTACCAGTGTTAATTCCTGAAAGTCTCCTTACTAGGGAGAAGAATCATTTCGATGGATTTATGCCTGAAGTATTTTGGGTAACAAGATCGGGGGATTGTGATCTGAGCGAAAAATTAGCAGTTAGACCAACATCAGAGACACTTGCATATTCTATGTTTTCAAAATGGATATCAAGCTACAGAGATTTACCTCTAAAATTGAATTTTTGGAATAGTGCATTGAGGGCTGAAATAAAATCTACCAAACCATTGATTAGAAATTCAGAATTTCTTTGGCAGGAAGGACATACCGCTCATACCAATGAAAGCGAAGCTGATGATGAAGTTAGAATGATACTTGATATTTATAAAAATCTCATAGAAGAATATCTTGCAATACCGACCATCTCTGGTTTTAAGACAGACAAGGAGAAATTTGTTGGTGCAAAATATACGACTTCTCTAGAATCGTTAATGGCTGATGGCAAGGGATTGCAAATGGCAACCTCTCATAATTTAGGTCAAAATTTCTCAAAACCATTTGAAATAAAATTTCTAGATCGAGATACCGATGAACAATTTGTATGGCAAACATCTTGGGGGATTTCCTGGAGGATTATTGGGGCCATAATAATGGTTCACGGAGACGATAAGGGTTTGATACTTCCTCCTAAAATTTCACCAACCCAGGTAATCATTGTTCCTATTTATAAGGACGAAAGTAAAGAAATCGTGAAACAGAAAGCATATGAGCTAGAAAAAAAATTAAAAGAATCTAATATACGTGTATATACCGATGATAGAGACGAATATACTTCCGGTTGGAAATTTAATGACTGGGAGATGAAAGGAGTGCCTCTAAGAGTAAATATTGGACCAAGGGACATACAAGAAAATCAAATCGAATTGATAAGGAGAGATACTAAGGAAAGATTTTATGTCAAAGAAAAAGAACTTGTTAACCAAACCTTGTATATTTTGAAAAAAATACAATCAGATATGTTTGCTCGTGCAAAAAATCATCTTCAAACAAACATAAGATCTGCTTCCAGTCTGGAAGACTTACTCTCGATTCTTGACACGACTGGAGGATTTGTTGCTTGTGGTTGGTGCGGTAAGAGGGAGTGTGAAGATCTGGTGAAAGAAAAGACAACAGCCGATATTAGAATAATTCCATTTAATACTAAAAATAACGTTTCATCATGCATCGGTTGTGGCAATGAAATAACGACTGAAGTGTATTTTGGTAGAGCATATTAGAAATGAAGAAAAAGTTCTGAGTACATTTGAATATTGATGAATTATTTTCATTCTACGACGATTTTGGATATTTAGGTATATTACTAATTAGTTTTGTCGGTAGTATTATTGTATTTGTTCCTATACCATATTTTCCTGTGTTAATTACAGCAGCATTTAACAATAATTTAGATCCTGTATTAATTTCACTCTCAAGTGCGATAGGCGCAGTAATTGCAAAACTAATTATTTTTTATGCCAGCTATTATGGCAGGAACATACTTAGTCCAAAAATCAAGGGTAAAATGGTTCCTCTACAGAGATTACTTGGCAGATACGGTGCAATAGGTGCGTTCGTAGCAGCCGTCAGTCCTATACCGGACGATATAGTGTATATTCCATTAGGTCTTACCAAATACAGTCCCTGGAAATTTGGTATTGCAACATTTCTGGGAAAATTTGTTCTTAATTTGAGTATAGTTTTGGGAGCTATCTATTTTGGAAAACCCTTTGTAAGCAATCTTATGTCGAATTCAACAAATATAGATTCTCTTATTGGAGCAACCATTGCAAGTATTGCAGTATTGGGAATAATAGTCTATTTTACGCTAAAGATAGATTGGGCAAAAATTATTGGACGCTGGTTTCCATGGACGTTGGATAAAGACCCGGAGAACGAGTAGAAGGGAGTACTATATCATTTTTCTATTTTTTAACCTGGTAATGATCATAGTTATAATTTTTCACAGACTTTCATTATCTGAAGATTCAGTATTTTTTATTAGTAGAAATTTTCGAATCTACTTCCACAAGAGAATAGTACAATCTTCTTAGAACATCATCTACCCAATTTTATTTATAATATAGGTTAAAATAATTAATGAATTATGAATTCAAAAATTATTTTGATTCCCTCTATACTATTTCTAATTGGAATAATTGTTAACGGTTACATTGCCGGTAACGCTTTTGGTGTTAGTAAAAATAACAATGTTAACTTGGGTATAGAGACCAAGCAAACAAATGATTGTGATGAAACAAGAAATGGAGATAACAATAGTATTTGTATAAATGATTCACAAAAATCTATTAACAATCTTGTCGTAAACGGACAAAATAACGATTTTAATCTTGGCATCAAAATAGAACAAATCAACGATTGCGATGAAAACAGTGACGGTGACAATACATTAAAATGCTCAAATTTATCCCAGGAAGTAATACCATAACCTCTATTTCAAATCAATGAATACAACT
>JAATVM010000107.1 GCA_014523495.1 Nitrososphaerales archaeon TH1920 | reverse complement strand
ATTCTTCCTGTCTACTTTCATCATTTCTTCTAGCTTACTTGCATATACTTTGTCAGATTCAAGTCGGATAAGAATTCTTAACCTTGTGGGATGCGTTGCTACGTAGATTGTCTCATAGACATCACTAGGGTTCGTTTTAGTTTTTTTTCTATCCAATTTGTACTTGGAATATAATATCCTCGGGTTTATTAGTTTTTTCTAAGGCCATATCATTATGGCAATACAGTAATTATTATCCTTTTACGTAATATATGTGCTTAATGGGTATAGAATATCCGCATATAAACTAGTAAATTAAAAAAATAATATTATTGATACCAATCTAGAATACACGTCATAACCAATTATTAAATTCTAAATTCCTGCTAGTAGTTCTATTAAAAAACAGGTCATGGTGGGATTTGGACCCACGGCCTAAGGTTTACAAAACCTTCGCTCTAACCAGGCTGAGCTACATGACCAAGCAACAGAATTAAATTTTTTTTATCACATAATTAAAACTTTGTTAAATATTATATCCTAGGAGTAAGAAATGTATTTCAATACCTAAATTAATATAATGTAGAAAAATGCTATGGTAAGATATCTTGTCGTCGTTACAATAGAAAATAAAGAACAAGTAGGGGATCCGGAAGGTGAAACAATTAAAAAAGATCTCATTTTCAGAAGTGGATATTCAAATGTTGAATCAGTTAGATCTGCCAAATGCTACAACATAGTTATTAATACAAAAACAGAAAGTGAGGCAAAAAGAGATGTAACCAAACTTTGTGAGGAGCTAAGAATTTACAATCCAATTGTGAGCAATTGTTCAATTGGACCAATTAGAAAACTAAAAAAATAATGACTTGCGGATTTTTCATAAATACTAGTTCAAAATAACAATTCAAGGTAACACTACATTCTTTCTAGAGGTGTAATACCGATCAAAGACAAATTTATCTTAAGTATTAAACGTATGGCTTCAACCAAAGAAATTCTTGCGTTAGATATATCGACATCGTTCTCCTTCAATATGGGTATTTTTTCATAGAACAAATTGAACATGGTTGCTAGCTCATATGCATACTGTGCAATAAGCTTTGGTTCCATGTTTTTAGTTGTATCCTCTATAACAATTGCAAATTTGGAAAGATGTTTAATTATACGATATTCAACGCTGTGCGAAAGGTGCTTTACATTGCCACGATATGATTTTATTTTTGATTTTTCGATTAACCGGCAACAACGTGCATATGCGTATTGTAAATACGGTCCTGAATTTCCATCCAAACTTATGGAATCAATCATGTCAAATTTTATTTCCTTTTCAAGATCATTCTTGATTAAACTATATCTCATGGCAGATATAGCTATTTCTTCCGCAGTAGTTTCAAGATCATCTCCAGTAATTTCTGGATTTCGCCTCATTGTTTCTTCCTTAGCTTTACTATATAAAGTATCAAGTACATAGTCAGCATCAACATAAATCCCTTTTCTTCCTGACATTTGGATAGACTTGCCATTTTCTGTATCTATTCCCAACATGCTTGCGGTTCTACTTGAAAGTAAAACAGGACCGTAGGTCAAATGTAAATACTCATTTGATCTCGTTTTAAATCTATTCAATATTTCCTTAATTATTTTTTGTAATCTTGTTTGCCTACTATCTATGACAGTTATTGAATATTCTGCAGGAAAGAATGCTGGATGAGAGATGTTTTTTGATTGATCATTTGTGGTAATCCACAAATTAGTGTGATCCCACTGTTTCATAAAAACTTGATATTTGAATGGGTCAGGAATTGTTCCGACTTTTAGTAATGCATAAGGAATATCTTTCGCTACATATGTCGCTGTATTGTCACTCCTCACAATTATTTTCGTTCCTTCATCAATTGATTCAAAAATCCAACATCCAATATTCTCACCTTCAGTTTCTTTCTTTCTTATTATTTCATCCCGCAATTTTTCAAATGTTTTTTTCCATAAATTTGAATTTATGATATGCGATTCAAAATTAAGCAAATCATATCTGGCTTTAATTCTCCAACAAGTTTTCAATTGGTCTTTAAGAACTTTTAATGTGATTTCGGAGGAAAATGAACTAATTTCGGCATCACCGGATTCTAATTTTTTTAACAGTGATTTTCTTTTTTCAATCAATGATGGATCCTTTTCATATAGTTCATTTACCTTTACATAAATTTCGTTACCACAATATCTATCAAACTTTGTGTTCGTGTCAGCTGGTATTATTGGCAATTTTAGATATAAAAAACCTACTAAAATATCTGCAACCTGTAGCCCAGAATCATCTACATAATTCAGAACTGTAACATCGTGGTTTGTATCCTTTAGGATTCTATATAATGTGTCTCCAATTACCACATTTCTCAGGTGCCCCACATGTAGCGCCTTATTTGGATTGACGCTAGTGTGTTCTACTATGACTTTTCTATGTTTTCCTATCTCAAGGTAGGAAAAATCATTACACAAGGTTTCAGCTATAATCTCCTTTCCAATTAGGTCAAAGTTTCCTTTGAAATTGATGTATCCGCTCTCATGTGCTGTAACGGATGCAACATATGGTCTAGATTTTTGTTCTTTTGTATCAAGATACTGAATACAATGTTTAACTAGCAGGGAGGCAATTTCATTAGGTGATTTTCCCAATTTTTTTGTGAGCAAAAATGCAACATTACAACTCAAATCACCGAAATCCTCTTTGGCCGGTTCAGTAAGACTATAAGATTGATCTTTGAGACCTATTTTCTCAAGTGAAAATTTTATTACCTCATTAGCCTGTTCAATAAATTTCTTAAAGCTCATTTCCTATCTCAAATAATTTAGAGTTACGTAATCAATAGCATCACACAATCCCACTCCCTCTTTTCCATTTACAACATGATCAGCATGTATCTTCACTTTATCATCCGAGTGTCCTAATGCAATACTTAATCCACAGATCCCGAAAACTGAAATGTCAGTTTCACTATCACCTATGGCAACAACTTCTTTTGGTTCGATATTTAGGAACTTTAATGCATGGTCTAAACCTTTTGCTTTGTTGACGCCTAGTTCATTAATATGAAAAGCATATTTACTATCTACTATATCCAGGTTTAATTTTTTTTCTCTGAATATTTTTTTTCCTTCGTTGATGTCAAAAGTCCTTTGTAACACAACCTCGGACATTCTTGGAAATACTGGTTTATTATCTACATTAGACAGATATTGTTTTAGTATTTCATATCCTTTAATACACAATTCCTTGTTTCCGAGAATTGTATGATCTGCAGGTCCTTTAGAGATAACTCCACCATTCTCCCCGACCGCTACCCTGGTTATACCCAAAAACACTGACAAAACATATGCCTCAACAGAAGAGCGACCTGTAACAAAAAAAACTCTGTAGCCCATTTTCTCAAGAAACCGCATCTTTGTAATTGCAGGTAAATAGATCATTCCACTACCATTCTCTGTTAATGTTCCATCAATATCTATTGCGAAGGCTTTAATGCTTTTGTCTTTACTTGATACAGGCATTTTCTGAACTATTGTGTTACGTTTTGCGTATCATTAACTTTTCTAAAATATTTTTAAACTCACTTATTATTGCTTTGAATCAAGATTGTTAGCAATGTTAATTTCTCCTAATGTTATTTACGATTAAATAATTAGTCATTACAATATGAAATAGGGTCCGTGGCCCAGTCAGGAAAGGGTGCTGATTATCAAGCATAAGCCTCCGAAGCCAGAGTTCATGGGATCGAAGCCCATCGGACCCGTTTTTCGTTAAATTCTCATCAATTAAAATTGGAAATCCTTATATGAGTAAAAAATTAACTCGATTTAAATTACTATGAGTACTGAGCTGGTAGTATTACGTAATTATGATAACCAATTAATGAATCGAAGAGAACTTCAAGTCATTTTTAGAAATGTATCTGGAAATATTAAGAAGAAGGAAGCAATTGAGACTATATCTAAGGCAAATAAACTAGATTCAAAGACAATTGTGCCAATTGAAATTAAATGTAACAAAGGGAGTACCGATGTTAGTGGCTTTTTTCATATTTACAAAAGTGAAGAAAGTGCTAAGGAAATTTTACCAAAATATAGATCAATGAGAATTTTAGAAAAAGCAGAAAGAAAAAAAATCTTTGATGAAGCAAAGGCTCAAAAACTCAAAGAAAAACAGCAGACGTCAGAGAAAGGCAAACCAAAGAAATAGTTGAGGAATGGGATCATGACAGATAAAAAGAAAAAATCACAATCACAAATATATTCATTTTATGATATTTCTAATGACAAACTAACTCGCAAAAAAAGGGATTGTCCTAGATGCGGAAAAGGTGTTTTCATGGCAGAGCACAAAGATAGAAATACGTGCGGCAAGTGTGGATTCACAGAATTTAAACAAAAGACAAAATAGAACCGTCACCAATATCATTTTCCAGTATTTAGAAATGTTGAAATTATCTCTAATTATCATACAAGAATTATTTAATTTAACAAATCATCTTCACTGAATATATCTAAGATATCAAATATGTCACAAATGCATTTTTTATTGAAAATTTGACTTAAATTGGGGGATACGTTCTCATCTCCGTCAATAAACTTCTTTATTGGAAATCCGTTATCACAGAGTATTATTAATTCTAATTTTTTTTGACTCTTCAATTTGGATTGCATATTATAAATCAATTTCCAATTCTTGTTTCTCTTAGTGCTAAATTCGATTATTCTGATACCTGCATCATTGATTAATTTTAGGTCAGAAGATTTAAGATCCCCTTCGCAAGAAACAAAACTTCGGACCTTGTTTATGTAAAGAGGTGGAGAAGTAGGCAGAGTTGAAAGTTTCTTATTCATCCTAAAAGTGATACCATCGGATCGAATTGACAAATCATGGTTAAAACTAATTATTTTTGAATTCTTAATTGATACATAAAAAGGTCTTCCATTACCCAGCACTAAACTTTCCGGCTCTTCCTTGCCTAGAGGCCAAAAAATAATAGATTCACAATCAGTTAGTCTTGTCATTTTTTTTTTCAAAATGTTTTCAATATCATGCTGATAAATTTCTAAATAATCATCCTTGTTAGAATTTTTAGTGATGGTTTGAAATCTTTTCGTTTTCTTATATCTTCCACTCAAGACCACTGTACTCGATCTTACAGAGACAAGCGTCTCAAATTTTTTACCTATCTGTAAAGTTACAGCAATGTCAGGAGAATTCAAATCAATTTTCTTGTGGGAAATGTCACTGAATCTCATTCTAATTTCACGTAGAAGAGATGTTTTGATATTTTCTTTTCCCCTCACCTTGAATCTTGATCTAAACTTATCTTCATTGTCATAAAATGTGTGATCTAATATCAATCCAATTAGGAGAGTATCATATTCATAATCTTTTGTTGCTTGAATAATTTTGTTACATATTTTGTCTATTTGTTTCTCTATTCCATGACATATTTCGCAATCATCAACTATCTTTTCGAGAGGAAAATTTTTAATAAATTGTCTTCTTAAACACCAGCTACATACGTTGTATTCAAAATTTCTTTTCAATTATTTTTATCTTTTTATCCTATTCCCAATCTTCTAAGCATAGCTTGCATTTGTCTGCCTTTACTCTGTTTAATCATGCTCTTTGAATTATGGAAATTCTTTATCAGATCTTTGACATCGTGTTCTGCTACACCAGAACCTCTAGCTATTCTTTTTCTTCTAGAATCATTTATTACTTCAGGATTCTTTTTCTCTTCCTTTGTCATTGACTGGATAATATAACGCCATTTTTCCAATTTGCCCTGAATAACATCTAGTTGATCCTCCTTGACTACTCCAGATAAACCTGGTAAATTATCAATAATATTTCTAAATCCCATTTTCCCGACATTCTCCATCTGTGAATAGAAGTCCTCTATTGTCATTTTACCGCTGAGTACTCTTTTAGATTGATTTTCATCTGCCTGCAACTCCAAATCTTTAGCTAAATCCAGAATTGCCTTTATGTCTCCCATCCCTAACAATCTTCCCACAAATCTTGTAGGACTGAACTCTTCTAGATCATCAATTCTTTCTCCGTTCCCTATAAAGAAAATTTTTGCACCTGTTATTGCAGAGGCAGCCAATGCTCCACCACCTTTTGCGGTCCCATCAAGTTTTGTTATAATGATCCCTCCTACTGGAACTGTGTCATGAAAAGACTTGGCCTGACTATATGCCTGTTGACCTATTGTGCCATCGATTACTAGAAGAATCAAATCTGGTTTTGAAATATCATACATATTTTTCATCTCTACTAAAAGTTCGGTTTCATCTTTATGTCTCCCAGCAGTATCAATAATTACTACATCAGCTTCTGTATTCTTAAAATAATCAATTCCCATACTTACAATGGAAGTAGCGTCTTTAATTGATTCGTCTCCAAAAACATCAACATTAATTTTAACACAATTCATTTTAAGTTGTGTAAGTGCACCTGGTCTCCATGTATCAGCGCCAATAACTCCTACGTGGTATCCATGTTTAGTTAACCATCTTGCCAGCTTTGCAGTAACTGTTGTTTTTCCACTTCCTTGGATACCAAACATCAATACAACATTGAGTTTTCCTGGTTTAAGTGAAATAATTTGACTGTCAAGTTGCTTATTTTGGGTTACTTTGTCTCCTCTATACCCCATCAATCTGGAAAGTTCATCATATAGAATTGAAACTATATGATCCTTCCTTGACAGTCCCTTCGGAGGAGACTCGTCCAAACATCTTTTTTTCAAATTTTGAGTTATATTTAATACCAATCTAACATTAACATCAGATTGAAGAAGCGCTCTTTGTACATCCTTACACAAGGAATCTATTAATTCCTCATTTACATCGGAAGCACCGACTAATTTTTTTAAAGCTGCTCCAAGATTAGAGCGTAGATTGTCTAACATTTATTTATCTATTAATTCATAATCTGTTATTTCAAATATTCCATTATCCCCAAACCATTTAACTAATCCTTCTTTGATTCGAAATTTTTTTTTGTAAAGCGGACAGTCAACGACAATTGTTTCCGCCTCACCTCCTTCAAAATTTAGGTTAAATCCATATCTCAGAGACAATGATTCTAGTTTTTTCACATTATCATGATCCAACAAGGTACCAAGCCATTCACGCTCCAATCCCAGTGCCGAAACGCCAACTATAACGATTTTAAATTTTTGATCTATCATCTTGTGAAGATATTTGCTGGGATCCAACTTCCATAGGGGAGAAAAAACTGTTAATCCCAATTTCTTACAGATAGTTCCAAAGTTCCGTTTTTGAAAATTACTTGATATTCCCCCGTGAACCACTCCTTGTATTTCAAATTCATCTCTTACGTTTACAAGTGCGTTTTCGAGTGCTAGTATCTCATCACCCAATTTCGAGCTGTTGGATTGAAACCTTCTTATGGGCAAGTTAATAGCTTCCGCCAATATTGATGTGAAGCGGATATTGGGAAAATGAAAAAGCAAACTATCCGTATTCATAGTTTCGATGGAAATCAAACACGCGACTTCATATCCGCGTTGACTCATCTCAAAAATAGCATAGTTACTGTCTTTTCCTCCGGAATACAGTGAAGCTAATTTCAATTTGCTGTAATATTATATTGTGTAAGGGTTTTAGTCTTTTATATTCATTAATCCAACACAACAAGAATATTTTAATTGGAAGATTTTTTTACCTCGATGTAAAGTCATTGTTTAGATGAAAATAGTCGATGGCTCTTACGTTTTATTTTTTTATCAACCAACCAAAAATTGGCTCACTAAGATAGAAAAAACTAAGAAACTTCACACTCATATAGGAGTAATAGATTTTGACGAGATATTAGGACTCGAATATGGCTCTTCGATTATTACATCAAAGCAAAAAAAGGTGTACCTAATTGAACCAACGATATATGACTTTGTCATGAAGTCAGACAGAAAGACGCAGATAGTTTATCCCAAGGATCTCGGGTATATTGCTATACGAACTGGACTGAGAAGTGGATCTAATGTTCTTGAAATAGGTACCGGAAGTGCATCACTAACTACATTTTTCGCCAGTCTCGTTGAACCTTCGGGCCACGTCTATACATATGATGTTAACGAAGAGTTTATAGAAATTGCTAGGAAGAATCTTAAAAAATCAGGTATGGAAAAGAATGTTTCAATGTTTAAGCATGACATAATGAAAGAGGGCTTGGAACTTTCTGACATTGATATTGCAATTATTGATTTAGGTGATCCTTGGAATGTTCTACAGACTGTTCAGAACTGTCTCAAAAGCAGTGGGTGTGTTGCAATAATTTGTCCAACTATGAATCAATTGGAAAAAACTTCTAAACACATGAATGAGGTAGGATTTACAGACATAGAGAGCTCAGAACTTATGATTCGCAATATAGAAGCAAGAGAAGGAAAAACAAGACCATCAATGCGAATGATTGGGCATACAACATATCTTTTGTTTGGCAGAAAAATCATATAAATAAAATTGATTAAATTAGAAATTAACAGTTATCATAACCGAGTAAGGGAACAATATGATGGAGACTGGACTTAAATAAATCATATGGCAAAGTTAGTCACAAATGGTAAACGTTGGTGTGGAATACTGCACAGAGTAGGTCATGGATATCCACATTCATAAGACCCCCCAATAGAATTCAGTCAAAGAGCTATTCTTATAAGGAACCACCATAAACTTGAATATGTTGGCAACTGAAGGTTATTGTGTAAAATGTAAAGCAAAAAGGCAAATCAAAGGCGAAACACAAGTTATTATGAAAAATGGAAGACCTGCGACTCGAGGAACATGCTCAGTTTGTGGAACCAAAATGTTCAAGATCGGTGGCGGTCCTAGCAAACCAGTAAAGAAAGGCATGGCAAAACCAAAGGCAAAGGCAAAACCAAAGGCAAAGGCAAAACCAAAGGCAAAGGCAAAACCAAAGGCAAAGGCAAAAGCAAGAAGACGATAAAATCCTATATTTCTTTTTTATATTTTTGTTCTTGATTATATAAGGAATTTACTTTCTTTTACTTATGGCGTTATTTCAAGCTATAGCGAAAATTTTTCCTCTATTAGATCCAATTTTTGAACGTTGCCACAAGAAGATATTAGTTCACGTAATCTAGTTCTCGGAATCTCAGATTTGACTAACTCTCTTGCCATTTTTATTCCATCATTAATGTCAGTCGTTTTTTCGCCAGCAATTAACGCAATTGACGCATTAAGAATTACAATATCTTCTTTTGCTCTAGTAGACTTTCCATAAATTGTTTGTAACGTAGTCTTTACTGAATCCTCTATTGATCCCACTTGAATCTCTTCTTTTTTTGCAACCTTCAAGTCCAATAATTTTGGATCTACTTCATGTCTTTCGATTTTGCCAGATTTCAGAATGAGCATATTATTTTTTGCTGTATTTGACAATTCATCCATCCCATCCAAGGAATGAACAAGAATAATTTTTTTGATATTAGTTTTAATCATTGCATTTGAAATAAGATCAAAAAAATTCGGATCAGAGATTCCTATCACCTGAGCTGTAATGTTTGTGCATGGATTACACAGGGGTCCAATTATATTAAAGATAGTCTTAAACCCCAACTGCTTTCTGATGCTAGATATCCTTTTCAATCGAGGATGAAATTTCGGTGCATATAGGAAGGAGATCCCAATACTTTCAAGTGAATCAATTATTGCTTTCTCTGAAATATCTAAATTAAATCCTATATATTCAAAAAAATCTGCACTGCCAAACATTCCACTAGCAGATCTGTTCCCATGTTTTGCAACATTTATCCCAGAAGCACAAGCAACGATCGATGCAGCGGTACTTATGTTAAAGGAATTAGCCATGTCACCCCCAGTACCACAAGTATCTATGAGTGGACCGGTTACACTAGGCGTTATTGAATGAGCATGATTAATCATGATTTCTCTTATTATTCTTAATTCATTGTAGCTAACTCCTCTGTATGTTAATGCAGTTAGGAACGAAGCAATAGTAGAATCAGAAATTTCATCTAAGAAGATAAGATTTATTGAATTTCTAAATTCACTTTCGTCAATATTCTCCTTTGCTAATATTTTTCTTGTTTGTAGTTGTAGATATTCTGTGGACATTATCTTTTCAGAATATCTATAAAGTTTTCCAATATATGATAACCATTTTTTGTTAATACGGATTCAGGATGAAATTGAACACCATAGATAGGATGTTTTTTGTGTTTCAAACCCATAATCTCATGATCATCAAGTGATATTGCAGTTACTTCTAAACACGTAGGAAAATTTTCTCTCGATGCCACAAGCGAATGATATCTTGTTGCAACAAATGGGTTTGCAAGTTTTCTAAATAATTCTTTATCCAAATATTTAATTTCGCTTGTTTTTCCATGTCTTACTACATTTGCATTAATAACTTTGCCTCCATAAACATGTACTATTCCTTGATGCCCAAGACAAACACCCAATACAGGAATTTTTGGTCCAATGGTTTCGATAATGTCTCCACATACTCCAAATGATTTCTTATCTGCAGGATGTCCTGGTCCTGGAGATAACACTATTCCATCTGGCTGCATTTTTTTTATATCTTTAATACTAAGTTTGTCATTGCGAAAAACAACTGGTTCAGTAGAAAGTTTACCAAATAATTGGGCAATATTATATACAAAGGAATCATAATTATCAATTATCAAAATCTTTTTCATATCAAAACACCGTGATTTATGATTTCATCTCGTTATGTTAATTTTACCAGTATAGATATTTAATGTTTATAAAATAGGTCATAAATAGATTACCTCTTAAAATTAATCTGCCACAAGTCAAATTCTTTGATGCTAAAAATTTGATACGGCTAAAAATCATTTAATAATACATTAAATAATCCTTTATTTCCAGTAAGAACATTGAGAAATGATAAGAGTATTCATAAATGGATATGGAAATATTGGTAGGAGACTTGCGTCTGCATTTTCTCATGACAAAGAAATTCAATTTGTGGGGATAGGAAAATATTCTGTAGATAACAAAGTAGATGAAGCCTTTGCAAAAAAATTTCCCGTTTATGTACCTGATGAAAAGATACCAAATTTTAGGGAAATGGGATATGATATTTCTGGCACAATCTCAGACGCAATTAAGGAATCTGACCTTGTAGTAGATGCTGCGAAAGATGGCTTTGGTTATAGCAATAAAGTAAATTTCTATATGCCTATGAATAAACATGCAATTTTTCAAGGGGGCGAAGACAGGACTGGCGAAAAAAAGGTTGCAGATATAATTCACAATTCTAGGATCAACTATGATAAAGTAGCAAATCAAAAGTATGTCATTCAGGGCAGCTGTAATGTTTCAGGGATGGGCAGAATAATGCAACCTATGATTGAAAAATTTGGTGATAAAATTCAAAGATATGATGTTACTTTAATCAGAAGATGGGCAGATTTGGAAGATAAAAAAGAAGTCAAGGATTCCATAGAGTGGGAGAAAAATCCACATCATCAGGATGATGTTAAATCGTTCCTTCCATCAGTAAAACTGTACGTAGAAGCATATAAGGTTCCGTCAAGAATGATGCACTTACATCACATGACAATTAGATTCAAGGATAAAGTTCCCTATTTTGATTCATTATCAGATGTTTATCATGACGAATTTGGAGTAGCTGTTCTTGGTAAGACAAAAGGTACAGCCGAGATTAGAAATAAGGCACATGAATTTGGTTTTGAACATGACGATACTAATATGGTTCACATCCACGAGGAGGCGATGAGAAAAAATGATGATACATTAAAAATCCTTTACTCTGATGACCAAACAGGTATTGTAATACCTGAAAATCACCTTCTGTTTCAATCAATGATGTTTGGTAGACCAAAGAATAAAGCATATGAACAAACTGATTCCCTTTTTCAAATAAGTAAAAAAAGAGATATGCTTGAAAAGGAATTTGCCGCTTAGGCTCACACTCAAAAATATTTTAGAAATAGAATGTGTAGTAACATGAATTAGTCGATACTCCGGAGTTGTTGAACGAGATAGAGGGTCCTTTTTGTGAATATCAATTAATTTAAAATTATGCCTACATTTTTGGCTTATTCCCATTATGACAAAAGATTATTTAGTCGTCGTCTTTATTTTAATACGTTAGCTAGCGTGTGGGTCACTCGAAAGAGAGGAAACTCCTCCCTCATAACAGGCTCTCAAATTAGCGATAATTAGGTGGAGACACCTGGCAACGGAACAGAAAGGAAATCCAGTTGATTAAAATGATGATGATGGTGAATAACCTGAAGATGTCAATACTGGAATGAAACCGCCGACCTGAGTGGAGCAAGGACAAAATGGGTTAAGCATTCCTGTATGATCCCAGGTTGACCGCTCAGTGGAATCCCACTTAAAACAAAAGGAGGGTTACGGCTAGCAAACACATTTCATTCAAGTTTTGTACAACCACCAAGATATCAAGAATAATTGGAATGTAGATGGATTCTTGAAATTGCAGTGGTTTTGATAATAAGAAATTTTCTTAATATTACCAGATCAATGAACTTGGTTAATATGCTACAATATACGAACAATATCGGCATCTTAACCAAACAATTTTGGACTTTCACTTGAGTATAAAGCAAGATGATTGTCCCCTACAACTAGAGAATAAAAAATTTAATGTGATTTATTTCCTAGCTTTCCACAAGACAAATACTGATACTGCCGCCATCATGCCTGCAAGTATTATAAGTACTTGTTGTGGAAATCCTCCTGTTGCGGTTGCAGTTCCTTCCGGAGCATTTTCGGTTACAGAAGCAATTTCAGAGTTTCCGGTTTTAGATACACTTGCAAAACCTGCAATTTGGATTTGCCCACTAGGTGGCGGATCACTGGAATGAATGTTTACATTCGTACCATTGATTATTGCCTTTACATCTGATTCTTTTGCTTCCATGACTCCTTCTCTAAAGCTACTTTCACCTAATGAATAGATTGAGACTACCCGAGCACCTCCTAATTCCTGGTATCCTGAACCGGCTGTAGATGCCTGGCTACCAGTGGGATCGAATAAAAAGTGCCAGCGATCCATTGGAGTACCGATATCTTTAAAATTAAACAATGGTGTTTTAAATATCTCATTTGCTTCTGTCGAATTCACTTGCTGTGCTAACTCTGGATACTTTATTTCAAGTAAACTCAATGGATAGTTGACACTGAAATTACCAACATTAGGTACTTGAAGCTCAAGGGGCCGTGAGGTATAAAATCCTCTCCAATCTAGATCGACCAATGAGGCTGCTCCTGAATTATTGTTTGGAAGAGTAAAACCACTTATGGTAGGCGTAAACACTACTTTATATGATATTGTCAGCTTATCGCTGCTTCCTCTTAGACTTGCACTATAGTCAATCGTTCCATTTTCAATAAATATTGGGCTTTGCTTTTCTGTGATTATATCCTTATTTATTCCTGACAATAATTCTGACATTCCAGGAGTTGAACTATTTGCTCTAAATTTGAAGTCCTCACTGACGTTACCGAATTTTTTTGCTAGTTCGCTTGTGGGATCGTATTGTAAAGTTATAAACCGGCTGGCGGTGAATACTGGCTCTGCTTGATTTTGCTGAGGAGATAGGACGGCTGTCATTTGATCTGCATAAGCATTTGAACCAATAGAAGAAACTGTGAATGTTATCAAAAAAATAATCATAATGAACCTGAAACTATTCACAGGGTAGAGACTGATTCAACCTGTTTATAATCTTTATCGAATCTACCAGGTTTTTTCTAGCTCATTTGATAAAAGTATTCAGGATGATCTATCAAGACAATTATTTCATTCAAAATCATCATATCAGCTTAGGAAAATTTAAAAAAGTTGTAAAGCCAACTAGATCGTTCTTTTATCTTGATTACACTATTAGCTGGAGGAACAGGCTCCGTAAAATTAGCAAGAGGGATATCAAAGATGAGGGATGATTTGACTGTAATTTCGAATATTGCTGACAATATTTGGTTTCATGGATTGTACATATGCCCAGATATTGACACTATAACTTACGGATTGGCCTATATCTTGGATAAAAAGAGAGGATGGGGGGTGATGGACGATTCCTTTATGTTTATGGAACAACTGAAAAAACTAGGACAAGATAATTGGTTTAAGATCGGTGACAAGGATCTTGCACTACACATTGTTAGAACCAACTTCTTGAATAAGGGAAAATCTCTTTCGTGGATTACAGAATGGATACGAAAAAAATTCTCGATATCATCTAGAATTATACCAGCCTCAGATGATCACGTTGAAACTAGAATAGAAACTTCGCAGGGTGAAATGCATATTCAAGAATTTTGGGTCAAAAATCATGCAGAGTTAGATATTTCATATATTAGATACAAGGGCATAGAAACCGCAACCGCAAATAGTAGAGCAGTTGAGTCAATCAAGAATTCGGAATTAGTAATAATAGCACCCGGAAATCCAATTTCGAGTATTGGTCCAATAATTTCATTACCAATAATACGAAAGGAACTTGAATCAAAGAAGGATAGTGTAATCGCAGTTAGCCCGATAGTAGGCAATTCTCCACTGAGTGGCCCAGCCTCAAAATATATGCAAGTAATGGGTATGGAATCGTCTCCATTCGGAATAGCATCATATTACAAAGATATAGCATCAAATTTGGTAATCTCTCGAATGGATGACGAATATCAATATAAGATTAACAAGCTAGGCATCAATGTATACAAGACAAATATAGTCATGCAAAATTTACAAGACGAAATTACTTTGTCCAATTACATATTAAGTAATTTCAGTAAAGCCTGATGATTT
>JAATVM010000106.1 GCA_014523495.1 Nitrososphaerales archaeon TH1920 | reverse complement strand
TTGTATGGAATGATGATTATAGATCCAAAAGAGCCTCGTCCACAAATGACTGAGATGGCTATGCTCCTTAACGGCTATGATATGGATTTCGATCAAGAAGGACCTACCACATTGCCTCCTGCTGCTCAATTTGACACAAGTCTACAAGACGATACAGGCTCTAATATGACTGCGGGTGCCGATAGTAACGAAACTAACTCAGGCTCTAATATGACCAATATGACCAATATGACCAATATGACCAATATGACCAATATGACGAACGTATCTGTTCCTTCAGCTACGGAAGAGGAGGCCAGTGTAGAACAGGTTGGCGAAGAAGGCAGAGATAATGAAATTTACACAGTTAATGGAAAGGCATTTGACTACATGATGCATCCAGTTGTGTTACAAACTGGAAAACCATATCGTGTTTACGTTGTAAATATGCTCGAATTTGACTTGGTCAATTCAATGCATATTCATGGAGCAATGTTTGATTACTATACTGCTGGTACAGATGAAACATCAGATTATAATACCGACATAGTAACGTTGTCACAAGGAGATAGAGGAATTATGGAATTTAGATATGCATATCCCGGAACTTACATGTTCCACGCACACCAGACCGAGTTTACGGATCTGGGCTGGATGGGACTCTTTGATGTAAGAGGAGATCCAGTTAATATTCCTGAGCATCAGGTAACATAATAGGATCAAATAACAATTCTCAAATCTGGAATAACTCGAGAACAAGAATTCATTCTAAACTTTCATTGGTTCGGTTGAGTATTGACACGGTTTGAGCACAATGAAGCAATTGAAGAGTATAAAGAATTTCATCCTGGAGTTTCTGCAACAGTTATCCTTTAGAACAGAACTCCAATGGCCCTGCAGATCATAAGTACAGGTGAAAATTCACGTTCAGGAATAGATATTCAAAAATTAGACTTCAAGTCAAGTCAAATAACTTGAGCAAATTGAATTTTGAAAATATAAGTGTTGCCAGATTCACTTGCTAAATTTAAACGGATTTCAATTACTGAACAACGAATGTCATAGACTTTGAGGTTTCAATTCCTGCTTGTGAGGCACTTGCTGAAACCGAAAATGTTCCTGTTATGTCCTCATCGAGCTTAAAAGTAGGCGAGAGTTCTCCATCGTTGTCCGTATAATCTTTTACAATATTGCCTGAAGGATCCTTGATCGTTAGACGTAGAAACACGCGATCAAGAGTATTTCCTGTAGCTGGATCGGAAGCTGTTAATGTAACTGTTTGTCTATCTCCAGCTTGAATTGGATTTTCTTCTACACCAAGATTGAGCATTATTTTATCCGAATTTGATGTATTTGTTGTATTAATAGATGTTTCTGAATTTGATGTATTTGTTGTATTAATAGATGTTTCTGATTGTGGAGATGAAGTTTGTATATCTGAAGATGCTGGAACATTGGTATTTGCAGTTGGTAACGGTAATTGTACACTACTTGATTGATTGGGAGATGTACTTCCTGTAACATTAATGCTGTACCATTTAGTAACAGTTGGCCCAGCAGGCGGAACTAAGCAAGTAATTTTTGACGTCAAATCATTGAGTCCTGTCTGAATAAGATGATATTTTGAAGTATATGTGTAACTCCAAGATGAAAAATCACCCGAACCATTTGAGCCTTTAGGCGTAGCAAGTTGATACGGTTTTTGATTATTCCAATCTACATAAACCTGACATTGTGACGTTGAATTATCAGAAGAAGTTCCAGATATGGTAAGTTCACCAACAGGAACCTGTTGATTGCTGAGAGGAGATAATATGTTTATCGAAATTGCATAAATATCAATAGATTCAATACTAAAAAACATCATTAATGCTAGAATAATTCCAGATAACCCAAAAATAAGCAATCTTTCAAATTTCATATTCATTGTAATCTATAGTATTTCCCCTTATTTTTGTTTTTTACATTTTGTTTACATAATTTAAATGACTATCGTTTGCGTCCGAAAAGGTAATTATCAAAACTATTTTTAGGGAAATGGTATGCTTGGCAACTCAAATGGGATCTTATCCCTTATAGGCTTTGATTTTTCAGGACAACCGGATTTACAATCATTATCATCTTTTGAATTCACATCTTTTGAATTCACATCTTTTGAATTCACATCTTTTGAATTCACATCTTTTGAATTCACATCTTTTGAATGAGTGCCCTCTTTAGAAGTCAAATTAAGTGTATTTCTCTCTTGCTCTGCGCCTCTTATTTTAAACGGATCTGAATTCTCTATTTGAGATTTCAGTTCAGTCATAATCTCCTTATTGGTAGTTTGATTGTTAATTAAACTAGCAATTGGATAAAAACGTACAATTTGCTTACTGTTGATATCACCCTTTTCAACGATCAAGTTTGCGTATGTAGGGCCATGCATATTAGTCACTAATGCTAATATACTACTTATTGCAATAAGGGCAATAATTCTACCTACCATGACCTACCGTAATGCAATTTAGCTGAAAGCGAGTATATTTAGATTAGGTAACGAATTGCTGTATGATAGTCAAGGTAAATTTAATAGTAAATAATTTAAGGTATAATTTTAGTACGAAGATTACTATAACCAAATATACTCATTATTCGCCCAAAATAAATGTAATTTCAAAGTAGATTTAATCGCCTCATTGTTTTCTTTACCTACTGTCTCATTTGCAATGTATCAACTCACGATTTCCACATAATTTATCATTATCAATACCTCCATCGCTTCATCATCTATACTCATAATTTTAGGTAAATTCATCTCAAGTAATTCAGTGTTCCAAGATCATAATTTATAATTTTAAACTAATCCGGACTATTGGTTGAGATCATGCTTAATTGGTTGTATTTGGAGTAACGTAAAAATTATTAAAATACATCTCAGAAATCTGTTGCATTTCATATAGATCTAGATATTTCCCATCTGATATGAGAGAAAATTTATCAATTTCTTCCAAACTTATCATTGTAGGTAAAACGACTGAAATCTGCTCATGAGATAGAATAAATTTAATCGCAAGTTCAGTAATATCCCATCCCTTTTTATCAGATATTGTTCTCAAATTTTCAACTTTTTTCAGGGCTTCAGATATCCATTCTTTTTTTCTGGCACTCCTATGATCATTCTTGCTAAATGTGGTGTTTTCATTGACTTTACCCGTTAACACTCCTGATGCGTCAGGCACTCTTGCCATTATGCCAACATTTTTTTCCTTACCGACTTTTAGTAATGCATTACCTGGATCTTGTTCTAAGATATTATAAACTGTTTGCAGACAAGTAATATTATGATCTCTAATCGCATGTAGACCTTCCTCCTGCCATCCGATGGCTGGGCCTAATGCAACACCATGACTTTTAATCTTTCCCTTGGTAACAAGCGTATCTAATTCATTAAATAATTCCTTATTTGTGATTACTTCCATTTTTGGATTGTGAAGGCTATATACATCAATATAGTCTGTTTGAAGCCTTTCCAAACTCTTATCTAATGCATAGTGCAAAAACTCAATATTGTGTTTCTGTGGTAACTCATTGTGCCCTATTTGTTCAGCATTGTACATATCGTATCCCCATTTTGTTGAATAAATTATTTCATTTCTCATACCTTTGAATGCTATTCCTATTAGTTTTTCACTTTTGCCTTTCCCGTAGATATCTCCAGTTTCATAAAAATTAATGCCCACATCATAGGCTCTTTTTAACATTCTAATAGCTTCATCGTCATCTATTTTCTTACCCCACCAATCCAGACCAATGGTCCATGCTCCAAACCCAATTTCACTCACCTTAATATCGCTTTTCCCTAATCGTCTATATCTCAATTCCAAATCTCCATAAAATTATCATATATTTTTCGAAAATCATCTTCTTTAATAACCGGTTCACATTCATTCAATAATTCGTAAATGTTACTATACGATTTCCTATACTTTTCGGCCAAATCAATATCAATCCAAGATTTACATCCGGCCCATTGTGGATTAACACTTATTGAGATAGGTTTCGGCAGCTTGTATACCCTAAGAAAAAGGGCATTCATTGGCTTCTTTGGATTATACTCCATTCTCAATGTAGCGTATCGCTCATTCCATATATGATACTTTTCTAATTTTGATAATATCGTTTCATCTCTGAATTCATGCATTGTCTCGATTCTCGCTAGAATTCTAAGCGTATTTAATTTGTCCTGGACAATATTTGAACCATCTCCTTTTGCAAATGATTCAAAATTTTCTAAATAATTTGATTGTACATATTCTTTTGATTGATGCTCAAATGTAGGATACAGGAGAAAAATTTTTTGACTAATTTCAAAGCCCTTCTTATATTCTAGGATGCCACCCTTCCGTAGCAATATAGATTGTTTTCCCTCTTCCAAAGCTCTACAAACAATGGCCCATTCTTTCAATGCTAACATATTTATCCTAAACTCTTAATTACATCAAGGATTTTTTTATGAACACAAACTATCATAGGAGTATCTTTAACAACATATCTGTTCACCTGCGTCTCACGTAGTTTCATGATCAAGTCTTGAAAATCCATTAAATTATCTGTCTCAAAAGCTAACATAAAATCTTGGTCACCCATTCCAAATGAATATGAAGTATTCAATCTTATCTGCGGAAATTTTTTTGCAACACTAATATGTTCCTTCATCATTTCACTTCTTTTTTCAAATGGAAGAAGATACCATTCTCTTGACTTAATAAATGGATAAACAATATTGTATTTCAAAGGCTCATCATCTTCCATAAAACTTGGAGTTATTTTACTCGAATAAATTGAGGGACGTGACGCCGATAAGTAAACTTCGGATGTATCGATGTATTTTCCAAGTACAGTAGTGTAAACCTTTGAAGCGAGCACTTGAATTTTTTCGATCGAATCAGAAATACTCCATAACATAAAGTCAGACTCTTTTCTGATACCAATAGTCGAATAAGTCCTGACCTTCATCTTTGTATTAGCAATATCTATTAATGATGAAAACTCCTTAGCTGCCTCATCCTTTCCTATATCATTCAGCCACCTCCATTTCGGATCTACTTTATAGAAGCAAAAGTTGAGATACTTCGTAGGTGAATTGATATGATCTTTATTATCGTTAATCTCTTTCTGATTAATTTTTGATTTATCAAGAGGCATGTTAATACAGAAATATTCTGAATATTTAAATTAAGTTTTGAAGCTCAATGTGGCCCCAAACTCAAAACTCTAGAGGAGCTTACGCTAAAATGAATACCAAAGAAAATACTGTAACTACACTTGTTAAAACAATATTTATAGAAAATGTTAGCGATTTATCTGCTTGTCCTTTATCATTCCTTCAATATATTTTCTATAATCCTTGTCCACTTCTTGAGCGGCGATCAATATTTTACTTTTAATTTCGGAAGACTCTAAAAACATTCTCGTATCCTTTGGAATACAATGGCCTCCAATTCCATCTCTAGGTTCCAGAATGTTTACGTTCCATTTGGTATTTATGGCATCTCTTAATTCCCCAAACGAAATTCGATTCGCTTTACAGAACATATAAAGATCTTCTGCGAAGGCAATCTGCAAGTATCTGTCTGCATTTTCAACAATTTTACTCAATTCTGCAAGTTCCACGGTAGAAACAGAATACATAGGAATCCCAAGACTTCTGTATGATTTATTGGCATTATAATATTCTAAATCTTCCTTTTCAGCTCCCTGTTCAACTCCATCATAGAATCTAATACCTGTTCTAAGACAACAGTCGCAAACACCGCCAATAACCCGTAGTTGATTGACACCATGAACATCTTCTTCTCGAGCATACCACCTATGTGGAGCATGAACAACATGAAACCGATGTTCGAGAATTTCAAACATTTTTCTGGTTGTTCCTCTTGGTACAGTACTTTCAATAGATACTAGTTTCCCATTTCGAGCCTCTTTAGATATCTTTCTTATAATTGCCATCAGTCCCTCAACTTGTGGAGTGGAAACATCATCTTCTCTATGCGTCGATATGCATATCAGGAAGGCATCAATGTTTCTGAAATTCTCTAGTTTCTTTATATTATGTTCCTTCTCAGCATTATTCATGACAAGCTGATTGTTGTCATAACCATAAACATCAAATCCCTTTTCTTTAACATATTTTGCAACTGGTAAACCCAATTGACCCAAGCCCATGACTAAGATTTTTTCGAACGAGATTTCATCTTTGATATGATTAATCATATTTTCAGCCTCCAAATTTTCAAACAAATGCTATTGTATTAATATTTATCTATTGTCATCCGACATGACATATTGCATAAAGCATATGTATATTTCAAAATGGTATAAATATTCAGGAAAGAAATTACCATATATTTTAACAATCGAGGCGTATTGCGATATAAATGATTCAATTTATAAGGAAATATACTAATTTTGTACATATTTTTCTATCATGTTGTATTTTTTCAATATCAGGATTAATTGAACAATTTATTAGTAATATTAAGGAAATATTCCTATGGCAAAAACATTATCAAGTCAAACGCTAAAAAAAAATGATATTGCACCCTCTTTCAAATTAACAGGGACAGACAGTAAATCTTACTCCCTCGAGGATTTTAAAGGCAGATGCCTGCTGATAGTTTTTATTTGCAATCACTGTCCTTACGTTAAGGCTCGTATAGCTGATTTAGTTTCTCTTCAAAGCAAGTTTTTAGACTCAGAATTACAAATAATTGGGTTAAATAGTAATGATCCATCTTATCAAGATGAAGGTTTTGAGAACATGGTCAAGTTTTACAAGGAAAATAATTTGAATTTTCCATATCTTATCGATGACACACAACAAACTGCTAAATCATATGGTGCTGTGTGTACTCCAGACCCGTTCTT
>JAATVM010000105.1 GCA_014523495.1 Nitrososphaerales archaeon TH1920 | reverse complement strand
GTAGGCTTTCCTACCTGAAAGTACTAATGGGGAAGCAAAATTCATAAACATAGTCTCACCGTAGGGTTGGGAATCTGATTCTTCCGGCAAATTGGATGAAATGATTACTTTTTCCTTCCTATTACCGACATAATCCATTAATGTAAATGGAATTATTATTTGTTCAAAACCTTCAAGTTTACTCATTATTGTTATTTTATGTTTTTTCTGATCTTTCAACTCCATACCTGTTACCAAAAATCTGGCACTTTGAAACGGCTTGAATTGAATTGGTCTTGTTTCAGATAATGCTGATGCATTGACTATAGTGTCAGATGTCGCTATCTGAATGGATTTTTTGGATATTGGTAATTCATCTACATAAATATCAAGAGAAACTATGTTTCCACCCAATGGAACAGGAGGATTAATAAGTGAGAACATGAAACCATTTTCCTTGACATTCTCGTTCATGACAACCGTATTTTTAAGACTGCCTTCAACATATGAAAGGACAGTATGAGTTTTGTCAAGTGTTCTTGTCATAATGTGTCTCCATATCGTCTAACGAAAAAATATTCAACACTCTTCTTATTAATTGACAAATTGACCTTTATTAAAACTATTGATCGAAAAATTTGTATGTATAAATAAGTTTATAGTTTGTTTAGTATTATTTAACAAGGATTTAATGAATTGGTACTGTTAATATAAGGGGGTAATATATTGATTGGGTAAAATCAAGATAGGAAATCTTGAAATTGGAAACGGGAAGCCAAAGATAATGGGAATTATCAATTCTAGCCCGGAGTCCTTTTACAAAGAATCCATTTTAATAGATAAGAAAAATATTTCTGAAAGGGCAAGAGAAATGGAACTAGAAGGTGCTGACTTAATTGATATTGGAGGAATGTCTACCGCCCCTTACCTTGATACTCTGGTGTCTGCGAATAAAGAGGTAGAAAGGATACAAAGTGCAATCAGTGCTGTAAAAGAAGTAAGTACTATTCCTCTCTCAGTGGATACACCACGGGCCAATGTAGCTGAGGTTTCGATTGAGATGGGGGTCGATCTAATTAACGACGTAACAGGGCTCAAATATGATGAGAAAATGAAATCTGTCATTTTTTCCTCGGGTTTGCCTGTAATTATCGGAGCTTATGGAAATAAATCGACCACTTATAACTCAGGAGATATATTTGAAACAATCGGCATTTTGCAGGAAAGTATACTCTTAGCAAAGGAAAATGGCATAAATGAAGATAAACTCATTATTGATCCATTAATTGGATTTTTTCGAACAGAAGGCTATAATCCGTTTTTTACAAAGATATCCAACCGGAAATGGTACGAAAGAGACTTAGGAATAATATCGAATCTAAAAAATCTGTCCATTCTCTCAAAACCAATTTGTATCTCAGTTTCACGAAAATCGTTCATAGGTTATTTATTTAATTTGACCGAGTCAGAGCGTCTTATACCATCAATTGTTTCTCAGGTTACCTGTGTCTTAAATGGAACGGACATTATTAGGACCCATGATGTTAAAGAAACAAAACTTGCGCTTGATATGCTAAAATTATTGTCCAAACATATGTCTAATTGAATATTGCAGAAAGAATTCTGTTGATAGAGTAGTGGAAAGAAACTGATCAGAAGAAAACGCTTATAATCCCAACGTAAATATAAAAATCAAGGAAACATTGGAAGTAAAAGAAGGTTTAACGTTTGATGATGTTCTCCTTGTTCCTAAACGGTCTCCTATAATTTCAAGATCTCAAACCGACTTGAAAACGAGATTATCCAGAAATATTTTCGTGAATATTCCATTAATTAGCGCGAACATGGATACCGTTACTGAATCTAATATGGCAATAGCTATTGCAAAAGAGGGAGGAATAGGCATTGTACACAGATTTATGACAATAGAAGATCAGGTCGACGAAATATTAAGGGTAAAAAGATCGGAGTCCGTAATTATTGAACAACCTTATACTATTTCGCCTTCTAAATCTGCAAACGAGGCAGCTAAGATAATGCAGGAGCTTGGAGTATCAGGTCTGTTGGTAATGGACGACGATACAAGAAAATTGATAGGAATAATTACTAATAGAGATATCATGTTTCAATTTGACACAGTTACCAAAGTGAGGGATCTCATGACAAAGGATCTTATTACGGCAAAAAAAGGTATTTCTATTCAGGAAGCAAAAGAAATTCTACACAAAAATAGAATTGAAAAACTGCCTGTAATTGATGAATCAAATAATGTTGCCGGACTCATCACAAGTAAAGATATACTGAAAATGGAACGATATCCATTGGCCTCCAAGGACAAGAAGGGCAGATTATTGGTTGGCGCAGCTGTTGGAGTCAAAGGCGATTATTTGGATAGAACTGAAGAATTGCTCAATGCAGGTACTGACATCATCGTAGTCGATATTGCTCATGGTCATAGTGACAATGCAATAAATGCAATACACATGATAAAAAAAGCGTTTCCAAATTGTGAACTAATTGCAGGAAATGTTGCGACCGGTGAAGGAGTAAAAGACCTCATTAAAGCGGGTGTTGATGCCGTAAAAATTGGTGTTGGTTCTGGTTCAATTTGTATAACAAGGGTTATCACTGGTTCTGGTGTTCCACAACTCACTGCAGTTTTTGATAGTGTTAAAGTTGCAAAGGATTATGATGTGCCTGTAATCTCTGACGGGGGAATAAGGTCCTCTGGTGATGCTATTAAAGCTTTAGCAGCAGGTGCGTTCACAGTAATGATTGGAAGTCTTTTTGGAGGAACTGATGAAAGTCCTGGCAAAACAATAGTAAGGCATGGAAAAAAATTCAAAATGTATCGTGGCATGGCATCTTTTTATGCGTCCCTAGGAAGAAAGTATAGAGAGGAGGGATCACAGGTGATAGACGGAGAAGATCCTAATGACTACGTTCCTGAAGGCGTTGAGGCAATGGTACCATATAAGGGAAGCGTTACTGATTTAATAAAGCAATTTGTTGGTGGGATTAGATCAGGTCTAAGTTATTGTGGGGCAAGAAACATTGCTGAAATGCAGCAAAATGCAGAATTTATAAAGGTTACACCCGCAGGATTTATTGAAAGTCAACCTCACGATGTAGATGTTATGTAATGACATTTGATAGTAAAAATTTTCACAAGTCATCGGATTAAGATTACTGAACTTCAAATGTCGAAGATTTTCTACTCTCAACACCAGCTTGTAACGCAGTAGCTAAAATTTCGAATTTTCCAACGGCATTTTCGCCGATTTTAAAACTACGCGTCAGATTACCTTCTGTTGCAGTATAATTTTTTACAATAGTGCCTATAGGGTCCTTAATTTCAAGTTTGATAAAAACATGATCAAGTTCTTTACCAGTAGCCGAATCGGAGGCAACTACGGTTACTATTTGGCTTTCTCCACGAGTAATTGGATCTTTTGCCACATTAATGTCAAGAGTTATTGTCCGCGCACTCTCATTTTGAGAGGCGTTGGTCTCAGGGACGTTTAGGGAGGCGTTGGTCTCAGGGACGTTTAGGGAGGCGTTGGTCTCAGGGACGTTTAGGGAGGCGTTGGTCTCAGGGACGTTTAGGGAGGCGTTGGTCTCAGGGACGTTT
>JAATVM010000104.1 GCA_014523495.1 Nitrososphaerales archaeon TH1920 | reverse complement strand
GTTCCCTGAAAAATATGGAACCAAAGCAATACCGCTTGTAAGCAAGAAACTAGCTACTAGTGTGCTTGCTAGCATTAAACTACGATTCATTATCGCAATGTAAAGTAGTCCACTATAAATATTATTCTGAGACAAGAATAAAATATTTTAATTTAATTTATAATTTTGTTGAAGAAAAAGCTAGCCAAATATTAATTAGAATTTTTATATTAAAAAATAATAATATTTATTCTACATCTATTAATTTCTAAATTAGATGCCAATTTTACCTATTGATTCTGGAAGATATGGTAGCAATGAAATAAGAAGAATTTTTGAAGAAGAAAATAGACTCCGGTATCAACTTGATTTTGAAGCCGAAGTTGCGTTATTCCAAGGTAAACTCAATCTCATCCCTCTCAATGCTTCAAAAGAAATTTCTAAAATAGCAAGATCAAACAAGATCACACTAAAGAAGATTAAGGACCTGGAATCAATTAGTGAGCATGATACAGCTTCGATAGTGCAAGCTATTAGTGAATATTGCTCACCCTCAACAAAACCTTGGGTACATTATGGATTAACCAGTAATGATGTTCTTGATACATCTACGTCAATGCAATTAAAAGACTCATTTGAGATAATTGAACCAAAAATTTCAAAATTAATTTCACTGTTGATTAATAAGGTTAGGAAATATAATACGTTACCTGCCGTAGGAAGAACTCATGGACAGCACGCAAGCATAATCTCATTTGGACTAAAATTTGCAATATGGGCAAATGAACTTTCACATCATATAGAGAGAATTGAAGAAGGTAAGAAGAGATTTCTATTATGCAAAACGTTAGGAGTAGTTGGAACAGGCTCATTAATGGGATCAAAAGCATTGGATGTTCAAGATAACGTGGCCAACTCGCTCGGACTTTATTCTATAGAAGCTGCAACACAAGTAATACCCAGAGAAAGATTAGCAGAAGTTCAGTTTATTATTTCATTAATAGGATGTACGTTGGATAAAATGGCAATTGAAATAAGAAATTTGCAGAGAACTGAAATAGGTGAAGTTGAAGAACCTTTTAAAAAAGGTCAGTTGGGAAGTAGCGCAGTTCCAATAAAAAGGAATCCTATTAAGAGTGAAAGAATATCATCACTCGCAAGAATTCTTCGTTCCTTTTCAAATATCTCTCAAGAGAATATTTCATTATGGCACGAAAGAGATCTGTCAAATTCTGCAAATGAGAGATTTATAATTCCAATGGGTGTCATTCTTTTAGATGAAATGTTAAACAGCATGATAAAGGTAATTGAAGGATTGAGTGTAAATAGGCAAAGGATTCTAGATAATATAAATAAAACAAAAGGAAGAATTTATGCAGAATTCATTCTTGAAGCGCTTGTTAAGAAAGGTATTTCTCGAATGAATGCATATGATAACATACAACGTGTTGCTTTTGAAACACTTGCAAATGATAAAGACTTTGAACAAGCAATAATGCAGGATCCTTCTATTGGAGCGAATTTAAACAAGAAGGAATTAAGAAAGATATTTGATCCAAATACTCACCTAGCTGCATCAACAAAAATAATAAACAATGTCATAAAAAAAGCCGAACAAATGCGTAAAAATTACAAAATGCGTTAAATGATTTTTTTATAATTCTTGTGGATCAGCGAACCGTATTGAAATGCTTTTTTCCTTCTTATTATAACTTCTGGCGGTACGTCAAAAGATAATGCTATCTTTCTAATGATATGCTTTCTCAGAACATCATCGTAGCTTACTATTTTATTATAAATTGGAAATTTCATAGCTATAGAAATAAATCCTTTTGAGAGAAATGGTTGTAAAATACTGACATGATATTTTTCTACTACTTGTTTTATTTCATTTATTAGTTCTAATTCATTTAAGATCTTTAATTCAATAGTCTTATTAATAGTATCAATACCCTGATTAAATATATATCGAAAATTGCTGTAGCCACAAAAAAGTTCATCAAATCCATTGGCAGTAAGTACAACACCCAAGTTGTTTTTACGTGCCAATTGAGCTATGTAACTGAATGCAATACAATTTTCTATATGAGATAAATTTCTACATGATATTTCAGTTTTAATTTTTTTTGAAAATGTAGCAAAATCATCTCTGTTTATCTCTAAAAATTTGTGATTCATATTAATTTTATGCGATATTGATTTTGAAAACTCTATATCATGAGAATCGGGAAAACCGACTGTTAATAGTGTAGTATTGATATTCATGTTTTTACAAATCATTGCAAGTAAAGTACTGTCTATTCCACCTGAAAAAGCGATGCCAATTTTATCGATTCCTCTCAAATTTTCATATACTGTCGCAAATAATGCATCGATCAGGTCAGATTTGTACAATATATTCTAACTAAAATTAAATTCATTTATGTTTTGTCATAATCCTTATTCAGAACTCTTTCTACCTGCTATCACTTTTATAGCTAAATATTATGAGTAACCAGAGTAATGAAAAAGTATCCATTTTATTTCATAAAATCATTTTAACATCAAAATTTTAAGCTGGAGAATCGTTAATTTATCAAGTATTCTTATGTTTTTTAAATAAACACTAATGTTCTTAGAATAAGTCTGTTATTCATGTTTTAACTAGTTTAATATCAAAATTAGTAACTATATTAATTTTTGATTGGATTTTGTTACCAAATGCCAACTTATGATTAAACCTTTTCATAATCTGATAAACAGTAATATACCAATGAGTGCCAACGAACAAATATTCTTTATTTCAATGCCTTTATCTAAAGTATTAACAAATGGTATATTCTTGATCAATATTGTACATAGTATCAATTTATTGTATGGGCACTCGATGCTGGTTTGATCGTGACAGCATATATGATTGATATTCAGAAAATAGATGAAATATCATCCTATTCTGATGAGATATCATTTTTAACCGACTCGATATATTGTTGTGTATGCATTATTGATATAGTTAATTCCACTCGAATCACCGCACGAATTAGGAATTCTCAGAATATAAGAAAATTTTATTCTATTTTTATTAACTTTATTTCATCTACGGCTAGAAAATATGACGCTTATGTAATTAAAAACTTTGGTGATACTGTAATTTGTTATTTCCTAATACTGCAAATTCTGATGATAAAGATGCATTCGAAAAGGTATTGAAGTGTGCTATTGTTATGAAATTATTGCACAAATTTGTAAATACACAAATGGATGAAGGATTGCTACCTCATATAAAATATCGAATAAGTATTGATTTTGGTAAAGTGGAAATGGCGGCATCCATCTCTTCCAATACATGTGATCTATTTGGTTCCACAGTTAATCTATGTGCAAAAATAAATTCAATGGCGGAACCCAATGGAATAGTGATAGGTGGTGATTTCTATACCATTCTAAAATCATTCCCGATATTGGAAAAAAATTATGAATTCAAACCTATCGGTGAATATTCTACTGGAATGAAACAATTGTATCAGATATATTCGGTTAATCTAGTTGATGATGTAAATAATTACTAATCAGGAATATCTGATAATAATTTGCACATCTAAGATAATTGTATTTTTAGTAACATAAATAATGGTACAAAATTTTGAAACTCTAAATTAGTGAGAGTGCATAACGCATTGAGTTCTGAAAATCCTCATGGGGCCTTAAATGAAGACGTTATGTAAGTTTGATGAACATCTGATGCTTTAGAACCCAACGCTGGTTTTAATATGCAATCAATAATATTGACATCTTCAAACTAAATACTATATGATTCAAGGGAAATCAAAAATGGTCAATTATTGATTATACAACTAGCCTATTTATTGAAAATCTTGAAATTTCTACCTCACAGAAAAAAGTAACTTGTATATATCTGGATTCCTTTGAAATAAAATAAATGAAGAAAATAATTCTGGATCAAGATCTCAAGTATATTGATAGAAAGGGAAATTTGTTAAGGAGTAAGACAGAATTATCATTCTCAAGATTACTTTCATTCTTAGAAAAAGATTATCAATATGACTTTAAAATAAAGCTGATGAATGAAAAGGAAGTTCTTGTTGATTTCAAGGTTGATAACAAATACATTGAAAT
>JAATVM010000103.1 GCA_014523495.1 Nitrososphaerales archaeon TH1920 | reverse complement strand
TTGCCTTCTTTCTTTAGATACAATATAAATTCGATGACTTTATGCTCGATTAGTCTATGGTCATTTTGACAAAATAGGTCATTTTCCCCTACAAAATCCATGTATTTTTTGAATAAAAGCATGTAGTTGTCTCTTGTTTCTTTACATTCTAACGAACTCTCGAATAACTGAAAGCAGTCCGCGCTAGTAGTAACTAAACATATGTTTAAAAAGATTACGCATATGCTTTACTAAACTCAGGTTTAGTTGGGAAATTCCAAGTATATGATAATTCCTTATTTGGAATAAATTTAATAACTGTTCCTGTCATTTCATGATCCTTATCTAGATTATTCTTCTTAGATTTCAAAAATTTAAAGGATACTCGGCCTCCTTCCCTCTTTTCCAGCACAGCGATGTCTGGAAACCAATTAGTTAATTGATCTTGATCTGATACTGCTAAAAATACCTTATCTATTGGAGCGTCGATTATTATTTCACGATTTATTACGCTATAATTATCACTCATCTTTTCCCAACCTTTTGATTCTCCAAGAATTCCCTTAAACTTTTAAGATTATAATCCCACATTCCTGCAAAAAAACTCATCATTTCAAGTGCCTTTGCCTTATTTAATGAATATATCCTATACTTTCCTACCTTGTTTTCTAAAATCAAATCAGAATTCTTGAGAATTCGTAGATGAATAGATACGGCAGGCAGGGTAAATTGAAAATGCTTTGAAATTTCAGTGGGTGTCATATCTTTTTCCTTTAATAAAAGCAAGATCTGACGTCTACTATCATCTGAAATTGCCTTCCAAGGTGATTCCATTAATATTAGTTAATTAATTAATTATTTAGATATTTATATAATGATAAATATGATTAAAAGTAAAATAAGAATATGAATGAAGTAAAAAAAATTCCAGATGGTTATCATTCGATCACTCCAGCTCTGATAGTGAAAGATGGAGAAGCGGCAATAGAGTTTTACAAGAAAGGTTTTGGTGCTGAAGAACGTCATCGCATGAAAGCTCCGGATGGTAGGATTGCTCATGCTGAACTGAAGATAGGTGACTCTATCTTTATGTTATCAGATGAGTTTCCACAGATGAAATGTCTTGCACCTAATTCGATTGGCGGAAGTTCCGTAGCCATGTATGTATATGTCGAAGATGTTGATGCTATATTCGATAAAGCAGTCACTGCTGGCGCGAAAGTTATAGACCCGGTAAAGGATCAATTTTGGGGAGATCGTCATGGTCGACTAGAGGATCCTTCAGGACATTTGTGGTCTATAGCGACTCATAAAAAAGATCTTTCTCCAGAGGAAATGAAAAGGGCGGCAGAAGCTGCATTTTCTGAAATGTCAAAATAAATCTTCTTTTACCTTTTTTGTAATAATTATTAGAATTAATGATTTGTACTATCAAGCCTACGTGTTTTGGTACAACCTAGAATATACATGCTTTGATATTGTATATTAGTAACAAAAACTTGGACTTGAAACTATAAATTATTGATTAATTAATCTAATAGCTGCCCCTAAGAATAACTCTGGTTATCATGGTCCATCTACTAATCAACTTTGCAGGTGATGTACATCTAGCTCAAGCTGTAAAAAGCTTTCTCTCATCCCACAATGTAGTATCAAATATCTATATGTTACCTGAAGGAGATGAGATAAGTGTAACACTGGAAAAAAATAACGGACGAAATGGAAAAAGGCTGATTAAAGAAATTCTACGAAGTTATTTAGATTCGCATAATCTAACTCGATACCAAATCACTGAATTGGAGAATATTCTCACAGTGGGAATTCCAAAGAGCATCGATGAAATTTCAACTCTTCTGATGTGCGAGATATGTGGTTGGAGGTTAACTACAGAAGAGGAATTACTCATCCATAGAAGGACGCACTGGTTTTAGATAGAAGTGCCGTGCAGAAGTATTGACATATATTTAGTATAACTACCAATGTTCCTTGTTTTTCATGAATCTTGTGGTATCAGTCATTTTCTTTTGCGCAGGTATAGGTGTTTTTTTATTCATACAGTCGGTTCTTCCGTATACTTATTTGTTTTCCGTTTTTTCTCTTTCATTAAATAACCATGAGGTAATACAAAAAATAAATGCAGAAAATAGTATTAAAAGTGGTAATAATATTAATGAATCTAGTTCAATAAAAAGATCTCCTCGAGATACTACTATTGGGCTGTGGACTCCTATGAATGCTAGTTTTGTTCTTCAGCATCTGAAAGGGGAAGAACAAGAAAAAGCAATCGATACACTTCTCAAAAGGGGTTATCAGGAGTACTATTATGTAATGAACAACTTCGAAGATCCTAAATCTGTAAAAATGACAGAAGAATTGCTAGAAACTGCGAATAAAACGAATCTAAAAATAATAATTATTCTCCTCCCTCCTTCTGAAGGTGCACCTGATACAAATTACGATTGGAAAGGATGGATAGAATATTTTAATTCTCTTGAAAAAAAATATCCAAGATCAATTGAAGGTTTTAGTATTGATGATTATAACTGGATAAGCACAAGAATTGACACAAAATTCAAGAACAATATCGATTTTATGGAACATTCTGAGCTCTCAAAGTTACTTAAACATAAAAGTAAGGATGTAAAGTTTTATCCAACAGTATATTTTGAAGGGAAAAAAACTGGAATAGTTGTAAAAAAATACAACAATTTTGTTGATGGTTTAGTTGTGGCCAGCGGATGCTATTATAATGTGTCTAGTTTAAAAAAGGAACTAGGCATATTTGAAGAGATTTTTAAAAAGCCAATTAGGTATATGATATACCCGACTATAACTTATAACTATTCTAAACAGGATTATAGTCCCCCGACAGATCGACTCATAATGTCTACCTTATCAATCGCATCAAATTCTACTGATGGACTAATAATTTGGCGTGATTTAGATAATCCGGTGATACAAGATCATATGAAGAGTAGATATGATAAACAATATCCCTCAGATATCTCAAAGTATAAAGAAATACAAATTAGTGATGAAAAGAGAGAAAGTACTGCTAATAAGCTATCGAAATCAGAGAATGTTCATAATACCTGTAATAATTGGTCTAAAAAATATAATGAGGCATATGATACTTGGCTCAAACTACAAGAACAAGGAGAGGAAGAAAATGATGAGTGGAAAAAAAAGATATTACACTAGTCACTAGAAATCTTCAAATTAGTTATTTTATCAATTTAAAGAACAATTGATTCTTTATTCCTATGTAGTAAACTATAGCATCTAGCTCTAATAATAGATATAAAATGAACTCAAGAGCCTGTTACTAATTAAGACTATCTAAAGCCTTGGTCTCACCTTGTCTGATAAGTTCCTTAATTGTATCAACAGAAAAATCAGCATTTTGTAAAGGATATGGTGTTTCTGGAATATTTCTAGTAATTCTATTTATCTTTAGAATTTTGGCGCCATGCTTTTCAACTAGTGATAAATGTTCCTTATTAATATAATTAATTTTGTCCTTATCTATTTTTGATTGATCAGAATCCAGGAATATGTCATATAGTGTTTCAATCAAATTTACGTGCCTGGTAATAAGTCTGGACATTTTTCCAAGGCTTTTAGTTTTATCAGAAAACATAATATCTTTTGATCTTGACATAACTTCACTCATATCTGCAGGAAGCTTTTCTATTTTTTTGGGATAATTTTCCACAACAAAAATATTTTTATTTTTGCTTGGAGACGCTACCATTACTTCGCGTATTGGTGTATTACTTAACAGGGATCCATCCCAAGCAAAAGTACCATCACTCACTTCCACCCAAGGAAATCCATATTGAGGGTACCCTATAGTAGCGAGAAGGTGCTTCATCTCAATTTGTTTGTTGTAGCTATCAAATATGAGTGGTTCAGCAGTAAGTACGTCAACTGCAGTAATTATCAGACGAGTATTAATGTTACTATTACTAGCATTGGGATTATTCTGTTCTGTCTTTGGAGAAAGTTTGTTAAAATCTATATATTTCTCAATTGTTTTGCTCAAGAGTGAGTTGTCATACATATAAGTCCATTTCCATGGTGGTTGAACGTACTCCTGTATTTGTGAGGAATTCAGATTAGAAAAATTGAAATTAAACCATCTTGGGACAAAAAATCTTGGAACTCCAAAAAATGTTGCATTTAAAGATGCTGCGGGTGATCTCTTCAATTTAGCTCGATAATTTTGATAATCAAAGGTAAAGGTATCAGGTATTATATTATAGCTGCTTCTGGCTATATCCAACCAAAAATCTTCTAAATCTTTCTCAGGTTTATCACTTTTGCTGCCAGCAGCTATTGCTCCGTTAATCCCTCCTATTGATGTTCCCGCTATTATGTCAAATTTAATATTTCTTTTTGCAAATGCTTTGAAAACTCCACATGCAAAAGCACCCAGGGATCCACCACCTTGTAAGACCAACACATTTTCGACAGCTTTTTCATGCTTATGATTAAACATCATTATTAACTATAATACAAAGAATCTTAATGTTTTTCTTTTTTTGTCTAACAAAAGCTATTCTGGCTCGAAAGATGTACTAACTATTAAACCAATGTTGTACATTACAATATGATGATAAGGCAATTATATATAGGAAGCGCACTGTTTCTATTTGTGCTTGCACTAAAGTATGGATATACCGCAAGCGGGCAGAATGTTACTACGAATGCGTCAAATGCAGCTGGAAATGCCAGCGCAGCAGTAAATAATACTGCATCAGAGTTGGGTAAGAATGCATCAGAGTTGGGTAAGAATGCATCAGAGTTGGGTAAGAATGTAAGTGAGGCCGGAAAAGTTCTACTCAATAAGACTGCCGAAGCAGGTAAAAAGATAGTCGGCGGAGCGGCTGGCGTTTAGTTACAATTTGCGATTTTTAAGGCATGTCCATAGAAATAATTAACGATGTAAGTAAAGGAATTGCCTGATTCCAGTGAAGATTATCTGGGTGATTACTAAAAGGTAGTATCTTCAATATTATTTCTCCAGTTTCTACCGGTCTTTTAAAAATGAAAAAAGATATATGATCTCAATATCGATACTATCGAATAGTGTTGTTTAATTATTTTTATGATATGGACGCTATTTAATGTGGGTGATATTGACGATTGAAAAGTTCCAAAAATAAAGTTTCGCGTGATAACAAAACAGCTCCCGATCCACATAAATTAACCGACCTGATTCTGCTATTAAATCCAAATTCTCAAGGAGGTAACACAGGAAAAAACTGGGCTGATACCTATAATAAAGTTAAGGATTTTCTACCTAAAGCTCATAAAATAATTTTTACTAAAAAAGCTAATGACGGTATATTCATCACACGAAAGTTACTTAGAAAAGGATATAAGAATATTGTTGCTGTTGGTGGAGATGGTACAATTAATGAAATTGCAAATGGCTTTTATGATCTTGAATCAGATAGCAAACAAACTAAAGATTATCGTAATTTCAAGCCTCTTCCTAGATTAAAGCCAATAAATCCAAGAGCTACTATATACGTTATTCCATCAGGAAGCCGAAATGTACTTGCAAAGTCTCTTGACTTGCAACATCAAGGCACTGAATCATTAATGCGTATACGACATATGAAGAGACGAAAAATAGATGTAATAGCGGCAACCATAACCGATAGAGATAATCCATCTTTAACTCATAATAGAATTGTCTTGAATGCAGCAGAGATAGGTATTGGAGCTGAAATAATAGACAGATCCAAGAAAGTAAGAGGTAAAATAAAAAGTCGTTTTGTATCTACTATGGCAAGTGTAATTGCAACCCTTCCAGCCTACAATAGCAATGAATGTGATATAGTAATAGACAAACATAAAAAAATCTCCTCTAAAATGACTATGGGTATAGTTGCAAATGGTCGTTTCTTGGGAGGTGGTTTCAAAGCAGCGCCTCGTGCAAAATTCTCAGATGGTTTGCTGGATATAATCATATTGATAAATTCTGGAAGTTTCAAGATGATTGATAAATTAATTGAACTAAAGGGAACAAGTACTTACAAATACGAAGAAGATATTCTTTATTATCAAGCTTCAGAGGTTATCTTTTTGTCAAAAGAAAGAAACGTTACTGTTTCTGTGGATGGTGAACCGATAGGCATACTTCCAGCAATTTTCAAAATCTATCATAACGCCTTGACCATAAAGACTGAGGCAGCTTCACCCAGAATTTAGATATTTTTGTTCAGCTCGCATAATAATTTGAACGGAAAGATGCTTCAAGAATAAAGACTAAAGGCTTAGTCAATAGGCTGGTGTGATGTATTATCTGATATTTTTTGACAATTTTCTGGCAGCCTCTTTCCGTGTGTCCTCATCCTTTTGCATCTCGGAATGATCGTCTGAAATATCTAAAGGTTCTTCTCCAAATTGTCCACTAGTTGTGTCGTTTAATGCTTGATCGCGTTTAAAGGGATTCTTGTTTTCTGTGCTCAATATT
>JAATVM010000102.1 GCA_014523495.1 Nitrososphaerales archaeon TH1920 | reverse complement strand
ATAGCATATATGGAATCATCGTCGCACATCGAAGCCAAAACTTGTGGATGTAGGGAAAAGTCTGTAAAGATAGCGTATTCATTCGTTGATACTTATCACAGTTTGTGTCTTGACAAGAAAGACATTATGTTAAGTCAGATACATGCTTGTGAGAGACTATTGAAGTATACTACTGATGAAATGGACAAAAGTGCGGTAATAAAAGAAATAGCAGAACTAAAGATGACCTTAGATTTGCTACCATAAGATAATCTTCATTACATGTACCATTTATTTAGATACAACGAACATAACGATAGTATAACAAGATTCACGACTCCATGGGTATCTTAATTTGCAACCTAATCTTTCATTATCTAAAAGTCATGTCGGGGTAGGGCGGTGTAAACGTATTGCTGCCGTCAAGACTCTTTCTGAAAAATACTAATCCCCTATTTTAATTCCAGGAATAGGGTTAGCAAAATCAAAGTTGTGTAATCCATATCTTATTGTTCTATCTGTGCATGGAATATTACTCTCCATATAACTTGACCACATGCACTGACATATTCTACATTTAAATTCGCCTGGCACACCTGCTGGTTTTATCATTCTTGCCATAGTATAGTTATAACATATCAGGTATAACAATCCTTGCTTATTTTCTACGTGTACCTCAGCTGGAAACCAAAAAAGAGAGCCAAACAACTTTATTCGATTTTATATAGAATTGTTTGTTTCTTCAAATTAAATTTTAGTGTCACCTTTTTTTGCTTCTTGCAGCACATGAAACATCAACTGTGCCTCTGGACCCTTCAAATTTCTATTTTTCTCTTAATCTTTTATTCTATATTAGTAATAATAATCTACTTCATCTTTGTTCTTGAAAGATGGCTAATAAAGTACTATCTATGCACCTGAAATGCCATTTGCAACTAATACAGAATAGCAACCAAGACCGCAGTCTTCACAAATTGGCTTTAAGGCCTTGCTATCAGAACTACCAATACAACAAGGTTGCTTAACTTTTCCCATATGATCCAAAGATAGTATTGCCCATGATGGACACTGAATGGGGGTTGTGCCAATGCCTCCCCAATTTCCTTTCATCAAAGATAGTTGTTTCTCACTGTTAATCACAAACTCTGAATATTTTCTTTTAAGTTCTATAAGTCGATCAACCAACTCATTACGTAATCTTCCAAATTCTGGCCATAGAGGATCTCCTTTCATAAATGGTGTGTGAAATTGATATCCTATTTTGTTGACTTTTCCAATCCATTCTTCTGCCAAGTCAATAGCTGTAGAGTAGTTAAGCGTGTTGATAGTCATTGTTATCCAAATATCTTTCCAAGCAGGTTTTCCATTCCGAGGAGGACCTTTAATATACTCTAGAATGTTATTTTTGGTTTTGGCATAGGAGCCTTCTCCCCTAATAGCATCGTGGGCCTTTTCAGTTCCATCTAATGATATCCAATAAAAGTAAAGCTTTTTGAACCTTTTCAGTGGGAAATAACCATTTGTGACCACACATACCCTTTTAGGCATCTCTTCACAAAATACATCTATTATTTCTGGCCTCATAGTTGGTTCGCCGCCAACTAGTGTGACAACAAAAAGATTTTGCTTCTTGAATGTGTTTCTGATTGTTTGCCTCCACTCTTCTACGCTTAAATCCTGATTATCCTCCTTCCTATTTAACCACCAGTAGCAATGAGAACAGTGAAGATTACAAATATTGATGATATCGGCTGAGCCGTATAGTGCTGGCTTTGAATGAAAAAGCTTGATACCTACAAATTTCTTGAATATACTAGCATACAAGGGTATCTCCCGAACAATATCGGTTATACCACGACCATAGACTAGATCCACCATATGTAGTTGTAATATTGCACTTAACTTATAAGTATGCTTTATCCGATTTTTTTAGGTCCTGGTCAGATCATAATCCTAATCCCGTCATCTACAACAGTGGATAATTTATTTATTAAGCTGACGATCAGGAAATGTTAAGGCAGTTAGGAATTATTTTCCCGGTCATTCAGAAAGGGTCTGAGATTCAATAAATGTCCATAATGTTATACTTTGATTTCTTACTGATTATTTGCAGCTTGCATCCTTCTGACTAGTGTATACATATTGTTATGACATTGACATTGACAAATTCTTGTTCTTCTTGAGCTGTTGATAATTTCAATTATATCTCCTTCACACAAATCATGCTGTTGTTGAATACACTTTACGGATTTATCCACTAGGTACAATTTACATTTACAGCAATTAATGGTTATCTGTTTTCTTATTTTTGTCGGATTTGCCAATATTATTTACATAACAATTGCCAATAATTTTCTTGTTACCGATTTTGCTGGTTCCAAATTAAGGAAAGTTATTAACTTGATCTTTCTAACGATCTGACTGATATTTAGAATACTTGCAACTTGCCTGCATAACTGTTATTAAAATAAAATCTAATATGGGATTAGAACTACATATTCTTCTTAAGGTAGTCTCTGCAACATTCATCTGAACAGAATTCTAGATATCCCTTTACAGTGCTTATATATCGTACACCGCTAAGCAAGTTGTTGAATTCCTTCCCACATGTAAGACATAAGATATACAAATGTTTACATTTTCTATTGCTCATTCTTTAATAAGTGTTATTAACGCGTACATTATATCATACAAGGAACAAGATATTTTACGATGGCAACTCTTATGGTCTACAAAAGGAATTCAAAGTTAATAGATTTGTACGAACTATTTGAGGAACTAAGTAGTTTGGGACTACCTGATACACTAGAAAAATACTAGAATAAACCAGTTGAGAAGCAAGCCAAGAGCATAGGAACAGGACCTAGTTTCCTGCAATTCTTGAACAGATTATTTCAAATTCAATTTACGGCTGGAGATATCAATTATTGGTAAAGCCTCTCATTACAATCATGAGGTGTGCCAGAATTCCAATCTAGTGGAATATACTTTCTCGAAATTGACCTGTAATTTTCATCAAAGTGTATTACCTGTCCACATCTAAAACATTTTTGATCCTGAAAGCCAGTTTTTCGATTTTTATGTCCGCAACTGTGAAGATTTCCATATTCATCGACTGGAATTGCCACACCATTTCTATTTCTAGTATTGTTGTCAAAGCATATTTCCTGTCTGCAGTTATAACACCATGCTGTCATTTTCATTTTTTTTGTTATCCTAATAGTTTTGTTGTCAAATAAGAACGTCACAACTATTATACTAATTAAGATAACGTATTGAAGAGATATAAGCTTTTACAAGTATCAATAGACTGAGCATGTCTGTAAAATAGTGTATAACAATCTACTCTTAAAAATGAATTTGTGCTGCCTGCGGTAAAAGATTTTTATATTCTCAGTACCCAAAAAATATAAGGATACTAAGTAAAAGTTTAAAACATAAAATTCCTAAAATACTCAATATTTTATCAGTTATTAGGTAAAACCTTAGTTATTAGTTATCTCTGTTTGTTGTAGGAGCAATATTCGTAATATTTTGGAATTTTATACATATTTTCTAAATCATTCGGTTACTCCAGTTACTCTTGCAGATATTAGATATCCTTAAATGCTTTGAAACTGAATATATTTGATGATAAATAAAATTAACCTGCAAAAAGCGTCGGGGCATGGTTCATTATTGTAACCTGTTCAAAGATTTATCCGCTACTCTATGAAAGTAAAGATAAGTTTACTGACAAGAGAAATTTCTTGATCTGTAATTCATGTTATTGGTGTGCCACATGCTTGACCAGCCTGACTACTCCAACTACTTGTCCTTCGTGTGGTAATAATGAAATCAAATCGATGCCTATATCAGCTTACGAATCTTACAGACTAGTTTATGATCATGTTGACGGTCTGGTCTTGGAATTCTGGTTTGATTCCAATGAGGGTGACCTGGTAAAGTGAATATTTCCGAAGCAGAATCACCGTATGGCATTATGGCCAAAACTTGTGGATACGAGGATAAGAAGAGAAAAGTAACGTATTCCTTCATTGATAGTTACCATAGTTTATGTCACGATAAAAAGGACATGATATTAGGACAGATTGAAGCATGTGAAAGATTGTTGAAGTACACAGAAGAATACGGTAGAGATGAGATAGACAGACAAGCTATAGAGAGCGAAATAGATGAATTGAAAATGGTTTTGGACCTAATTCAATAAAAGTATGGATTTGATCTATTAGTATCTTTTGATAGCAGAACCGAAAACTTGAATCGTTGCTAGTACCTGTACTTTTTGCTCTATGCGCTCCTAAAAGTGGTAAAGTCTTAGAGATACTAGTACTGAATGTCACCTAAATGTGGATATCTGATCATGACATATGATAATACTGACAATTGGTGACAGTTAATTCTTTATAATAGTAAATTAGCGTCGGTAGATTTAATAGCATTGGTGTTGTATATGAGTTAGTTTAAGACAAATGCCTATGCTGATGTTAAAATGTAAGAACTGTGGTGAAGTGTTTCCCGGTGTTTATATACCTGAAGATACCAAAAAAGATTCCAAATCAGACAGTAATTCTATAACTTCCCATATATGTTCAAGAGGACACAAAAACGATTATTCCTCTGTTGATTATATGGACTGGTCAGGACCTGAAACATTCTGAAAATTAAGCAAAATGCCGTACTAGTCACATATCCTGACAATTTCAGCATGCAGGAGGGAAAAGACTTAGTGGAATCAGTAGGTAATTATAATATAGTAAAGTGCTTTACCCAAAAAGACCTGACGCATAGGCAATATGGCTTGGGATCTGGCAAGGTTGAAGAGATTAAGGAATTTGTTCAAAAGAATGAGTCTGACCAGATTATTGTTGACGAACATATGACACCCAAGCAGATCTATAATTTAGAGAAGACAACAGGCGTAAAGGTAGTAGATAGGGAAAGGCTTATCCTTGACTTGTTTTACACTAGAGCTACTACATCGGAAGCAAAATTACAGATCCAACTCGCAGAAATTAAATATGAGCTACCGCGGATTAGGGAAAACGCGACACTGTTGATAGGTAACGAGAGACCAGGGAAAGGTGGTAGTGGAGAATACATAGTTGACGTAAAATTTAGGGACTTGAAAAGGAGGATGGGATTTATTATAAAAAAGTTGGCAGATGCAAGAAAAAAACGCGAACTTTACCATGATCAGAGAGTTGATAACAAGATGCCAATAGTTTCTCTTGTAGGGTACACAAGCTCAGGAAAGACTACTCTTTTCAACTTGCTTACACTTGAAAGTAAAGAAATATCTGAAAATTTATTTACCACACTTTCAACTACGACTAGGTCTTTTATTATAGGCGGACAGAAACTTTTGCTTACTGATACTGTTGGATTCATTAGAAGACTTCCTACTTATATGATTGACGCCTTTAAGTCTACTCTCGAAGAGTCACTAATGGCAGACATGATTCTCCTGCTAATTGATTCATCCCAGTCAGAGGAAGAAATAAGAATAAAATATAATAGCTGTATGAAAGTGTTAGAAGAGCTGAATGTAGACAAAGAAAAAATTGTCATAATCTTTTCTAAAATAGATATTGCTGAATTTAATGATATTAAAAGGATTTTCACAGGATTAAACATGCTAGATCCAATACAGATATCGCCTAAGACAGGATATGGCATAAATAAACTGAAAAAATTAATATCACGCAAGATACTAGTAAAGAAAACGCCTCAGGAAATGGTAAATGTAACCACCGCTCTCTGTAATTGATATTCTTAATGACTAGACATTATGCGAGATGAACCCAATTTTGGACTAATCTATTATTCCTCTTACATTCATTGCATTTGATATAAACTTATTAGTAACGTTCATACATACAACAATCAAATCATATCTCAAAATCCAGCCAATGTATTCATTTCATTTTCTTCATATTTGGAATAACATTTGTGCTTGCATATCAATAATACCGGAGTTTTCAATGAACACGTCTAAAAAAGTAGTAAAGGTACAGACCCAATATCATGCTAGATCCTTATTAAAACCATTTCGAATTTCCTGTAACCTGCTTGATCTTCGATTTAATAAAATCTGAACTACATAGTTTGATACGGTTAAAAAAATGATTTGACCTTTCATATAATCAAAAATGATATTGTCCCATGTTTCATTCTGAATTGAAATGATTATACTATCTTGTAACAGTATAATTCCACTTATGATAAGCCTCTGGTGGTTCCGTAAAATGTGTCTGTATTTCATTCAATCTTTCCATAGAGCCTTCACAAGACCGAACATCATGGTAAGACGACTCGGTTCTTATTAATTGCAAAAATGTAAAGATTTCCTTGTTTGTAACACCGTGCTTTACATCATATTCGATCCTCTTACATACTCTGCCTATTTTCCCATATTTGTTATTCAGTCTTATTTCCCACCGCGATGCATTTTCAGACAGACCTCTCACAAATCTAACAAGAGTTTGTTCCATATGTTTAACATGCCATTCCCTCATGGGGAAACTATTTTGTTTCAAATAACTCAGGGTACTATACTATGACGCCTTATATAATGTAGCGTATTCTATCTGCCTCAAATCATCCATAGTTATTTTTAAGGGCCGTCTTTATTATGATTTGCTTTCTTTATATCTCGGCCGAGCTTAGTTAGCTGTTTTATACTATCAATCTGGATATCGTCACTGCCAGTTAGTAAGCTGCTTATTGTTGGAGTTGCCTCTCTACCTATACTAAGAGCCCTTTTTCCTTTCCGAAGAATAGTAACACTAAGACCATTATTATTTAGTATCCTGCCCGCCTTCTTTGCGGCTTTTATCTTTTCAAATAATCCAACATCGTAATTGTCTTGTTCGGTTCTGCCAAAAACAGTGGGATCTATGATGTCTAGTATTAGTTTATCTTTCTCAAAATCAAGTGCCAGAGCAGTTTTACCTTTCATTTGAATGTTGATTTTCCCAGTTGACCTTTTCACAATATTCGCCAGATTATTTAATGCTAGAGATCCGTCGTCCTTTACGAAATTGCTCTCCCCTGTCAATATACTAGACCTGGTCACAAAAGTTTATTTCATTGTCTTTGACTTATCGCGAAGCTGGGTAGATATCATAAACTTGCCATTAATTTTCCATTTTGCACTGCCTATTTCCTTGCCTTGCGGACCGGTTGCCTTTGGTATTTCAATTTGTAAATTCTCGAAATCATAGGTTACCTCCATATCTTTGCCTGTCAACTTATCAACAATGTCTTTGACAATCTCGGACCAAGACGAGACATTATGCTCTGCATTCTTATCTTTGTCAACTTCTCTCGAAGCCTCTTGTTTCAAACTTTCCATGTTTAATGTATATGCCACATTTTATTTAACGCTTGTGTGGATGGGCGGGAAAGGAATCGCCCTAAAAACGGTCTTATAAAAAATAGGTAAAAAAACAAGAAAAGTAAATAATATATCAAATTAATTTGAGGTCATTTTCAATAATTGTCACTTCAAAGGTAACGTCACAAGAAATGTGGCCCCTTTGGAATTTACGTTATTATAGGCTTCGATCTTTCCACCATGCGCCTCAACAATGCTTTTTGCAATATATAATCCAAGTCCAAGTCCTTTCTCAGATTTTGTCTTAAATTTCGAAAATAAGTGTGGAATTATTTCTGGGTCTATACCTGGACCACTATCCTTTATCTTAATAATTGCTTCATTAGTTTTGTCTCTCCGCTCGGCAGATATAGTGATCGTACCGTGCTGTGTAAATTTTAATGCATTATGTAGTAAGTTTGCAAGCACCTCAAATATCTTTTGTTTATCAGCGAAAATAGTAATTTTTTCAAGCGGTGTGAATTCAATTCTATCTTTATCGATTTTATGCAAATCTACTTGTTGCTTAACATCGTTTATCACATTTACAATCTTTAGGTTTAAATCAAAACTAGTCTTGTTAAGTTTTAAAGTCTGAGACTCTATTCTTGCAATACTCAACATATTTGTCACAAGAGAATAGAGTCTTTCGGCGTTTCGTGATATAGCCTCTTCATATTGTTTATTTCTTTCGGGGAGACCCTTGAGTATTTCGGAATAGCCTATAATGGATTGAGATGGTGTCCTTAACTCATGTGCAGCAAGATTGATAAATTCCTTTTCCATTTGGTCATGTTCTTCCAGTTTTTCATAAGCATAAATTAGATTTCTGTTTGCTTCTTTTAATGATTCATGTAGATCTGCCTGTCTCCAGAGGGTATCAAATATAAAACTGTAGGATTCTGTACGGGATTTGCTATTATGATAAGTAGCAAAACCCACTGCGTCTATAAAATTTTCTTTATTGTCATCCTTTATATCTATTATGAATAACAATCTTCTGTCTGCAATCAAAAATGTAGTTTTTATCATATGCGTCTGTCGAATAGCTGGGACAATTGATTTTACTCTAAATTTTGGGTTCATTCCTGATTCAATATGAGGAAATTTGGCTTGAGTTGTATCATTCTCATAAGTAGGAATAATTAAATTAACATTAACGTTCCTTTTCTTTGCAGCTTCCGTTAACAAAGTTATTATTCCTCCTTTGTAATTTCTTTGCAGTGCATTTTTTGTTGCTATTATGAGAGATATCTCAAAATTTGCAGAATTTATGAGGTTTGCATAAGTTCTTCTAATTTCAACTGGATCGGATAACACCTTAACCTCTTCAGGCTCTACTCCTAGTTCTAAGTTCGAGATTCTGTCTCGATGAGTAGTAGCGTTATTCCATAGGTTTTTAAACATAAAATTCTGTTGTTCCACCATTTTTTGTTCATCGCTATAAATTAGATTTGATAAAAAATTATGGCCTGAAGCCTGTCCTAAATATTCTTTATCACTTATTACAAAATTCCCAACAAGATTGTTTAAGTGTCGAACTTCAGCAAATTTCAATATTTGTTTACAATATTTTAAATTATCCCCTGTAATTTCTGTAATGTACCTAATTTTTACCCCTTTTGATTTTGCCTCCTGATATGCTTTGATTAGTTTTTCAGACAATGAGAAACTCGGGAGTGTAGAGTCACCGCAAATATTCAGAGACTTTTTAGCATTGCATATGACATCATTTATAGTTGAATTTATCTGCTTTCTGTCAGATATCAGCTCTACCTTTCCTCGATATGGTGAAGGGGGCGACATCAGTACTTCTAGTTCACTATCGGATTTAAACTAACCCTGCAAAATAGCATCTCACACTAGCTTCGTAATATTCGTCCAAAATCTAAATTTAATTTCTTCAGATTCTCTTCATAGTTAGTAGCCACTCAATGAGAAAGACGGTGGTGGACCATCCTTGCTGAGTTTTGAACTTTTTAGATCTAGATTTTTATCTAGCTATAAATAATCTGATTGAATGGCCGATTCATTAATAACTTATGAAATTGTCATAGGGTCCTTCCTCTTCTTGACCGGTTTGTTATTTGCAATTAGATACAAATATTACAAAACGAGGCCAACTAAGAATATTGCATCTAGGAAAGCAAAGATTGACTGGATGAAAACTAATTAAATTTGAATCGTGAGGCTTGTCTATTATAATTTTTATTTATAGATCACTTAATTATTTGCTAATTACTGATGATCAATTCCATGTGTTTGCTCTTGCTCAGCATTTTTACCACCAACTAGTATCCACCGTTTCTTTATAAAAAACAGAATCAAACCAATCGATATGCAAGCCATAGTTATCATTACAACAAAAAAACCTACAGGAATCATTGTAATGTTCGTTAAGTCTATTCCATTCATACCGTATATACCAGCTAAAAGAGTAAGCGGAAGTAATATAGCCGTAAATATTGTAAGAACTCTCATTGTGTCGTTAATCTGAAGCGAAACCTTGGCTACGTAAAGCTCTCTTATCGAATTAATGGTGCCTTCATATGATTCAACAAAATCTATCAATTGGGATATATCATCATAAACCATCTCAATGTATTTGACATCCTCTTTATCTTTTTCAGTATGCAGAATAAAATTTATTATCTTCCTGGCATGCCAAAATTGTCTCCTTAAGGTTATAGTCTGTCGAGATAAAATATCTATACTCTCGAATATCTCTGGCAAGGGTCGTATAAATGATCTTCTCTGATACTCATTTACCGACAGTTCTAAGGCAGTAAGTAGCTGTTCATATTTGGTAACAATTTCTGCTAAGATATTATAATATAATGCGTCTATGTTAGTTTGCTTAATCGTTTCATCTTTTATTTTGAATAATCTTTCGACGAGCTCTTCAAGATTAACCTCTGATGAATGAATTGTTATTAACCAATTTCGTCCCAGAAAGAAGTATATCGCCTCTACTTGTAGCGTTTCTGGATTTTTATTTTTCATATCGACTATTACCGTAAACGTATGGTTCCCTAACTGGCGAATTTCTGGCTTCTTGGATTTGTTGGAACATGTTTGAATAGCTTCGTGATTTAAGTCGAATTTACGAGCTAAATTGTCTAGTTCCTTTTCGTCTGGATCAATGACATCTATCCAAGCATTATTTCCTTCTTCTACATCATCTATAGAACCTACCGTTTTTACTTGGTTTTTATTGTATAGGAGAATCGTACTCAAGCCAGCTCTTCAAAATGTATTATACACAATAATATATAAAATAATATATTCATTCCATTTTTACTAGTTAGGAAAATAGGAAGATTTAGAATATTTCAAAGACTGAATATCGTTTCAGATGGATAGTAAACACAAGTTTTAATATCTAAAGTTTGTTGACCGCATACTAATTTTCCACTACAAAAAGTTGCTGCTATCATGACCATAGCAATTACTGTTATCGAAAATCTATTACCAACTATTGTTAATTTCTTCAAATACTTAAGTACTACAAAGTTTATATTGGTACTTAAATTTTTTCTGCTTTAAAGATTACCTATAATAGGAATCTCTTGCTAAATTAAGTCATCCCAGAACAAATGGCTACAAAGTTAGCAAATTCTGGTAATGAATTTTATTCTATTCATGTCAGATAAAAATATCTAATCCTTATATTAATTGTTGATCTATAGTAGATCAATGAGCAATATAACAAATTGGGAGGATATCGTAAAAAAAGAAGCACGGGGTATAAATGACTATGACTTAGGTGAGGTACATGAGGTTGAGCCCGAAGTTGTTGTTACTAAAAAAGGAGTAGTAGACAAAGATAAATTCT
>JAATVM010000002.1 GCA_014523495.1 Nitrososphaerales archaeon TH1920 | reverse complement strand
GCAAGTTCGATAGTTTGTTATTTTTCCTGAAGTGGGATCTATATTAGCAGTCATATCGATAACTTCTATGCCATGTATCCCATGCAGGGTCTTTTTTGCTTCATCTACTGCAACCTGAGCTGCATCTTCCCACCCTTTCTCCGAGCTGCCTATTATTTCAATTATCTTCGCAATATGATGAGTCATAATGAAACATAATGTACTTTATTTGTTATAAAACTTTGGTTTTGTATATTCATTAAACTAGAATAAGCAACATCTCTAGGAAATACAACAAACCTTCCTAACAGGTAAGCAACAATTAAAAATGATGTTTACTACATCATATCATGATCCAACATAACAAAAACAAAAAAGTTAGAGATCTCTCAAGCGTTCCTCTTATCCTTTTCGTTTGTTTTATGTTGTTAATTATTCTACCGAATCAACTAATCCATAATTTCATAGAGATATTTGCATATGAAGATCCTAGAAGTAAGGTTGTGAAGGTATTATCTGAAGGTGGACAAATATGTCCACTTGAATCTGAATGTAATAAACAGAATAAAAATCAGACAGATATTCAGAATATGACACAGAACGTTCCAAGTCTAGGAAAATTGGAACCTGGACAAGATTCAAACGCTAGTTCAATAACAAATGATTCTATTGTTCAAAATGAAACTAATTTAGATAATATTACCTCTCTTAATGGGGAAATCAAAAATTCGATTCAAGACATGATAAACATTACAACAGACAAACAAATTTACAATCCAGGCGAAAAAGTTAGTATCTCAATAAAAAATATGGGATCCGAAGAATTGACCTTTCCAAATTCTGCATTAGGGCTTACACTAAGAAATTTGGCATCGGATGAATTATATCCAATTCTATCCTCACAGGTGATAACAATTCTAAGCCCAGGAGATTCAAAATCCCTTGTATGGGATCAAATAGGTCTTGAAGGAAATCAAGCACCATCAGGAAATTATACGGCTTCAGTCAATTCAGGTATTAATACAGCACAAACAACCTTTTCGATCAGATGAATCATGTTTGACTTGACTTGACGCTATTAATTGCTGTTAGTTGACCACATTTTCGAGTCTTGTAATTCCTTTCAGTTAAGATGTCGATTATATTTAGTTACGAGTAAAATCTCAGATGTCTACATATCGCATTTATGGGCCCGGAGGGCTTCGATCCCTCGATCTGTGGTTCCGAAGACCACCGCGATATCCTGGCTACGCTACGGACCCTCTGTTTCTAACTTTAAAATTAGAATCAAGGTTCTATATCAATTGAGCTAATTGATATTTGATATCTCAAATTAAATCAACATTATGAAATTAATTAATAACAATCATTTTATTATCTCAAATATTTCTCAGTAATTGATTGAAGGTATCCAACAGAATATCCAATGTAGAGTATGCCATTAGAGATATAACACTACATGCAAAACAATATGAAAAAACTGGAAGAAAAATAATATACCTAAATATTGGTGACCCAGTAAAATATGATTTTCCGACCCCGGATCATATTAAAAAAGCCTTAATAGATGCAATTTTAAGCAATTTTAACTACTACGCAGATTCAGAAGGCATTTTAGAATTAAGAGAAGCCATAGTAAAGAAAGAATCTCAAAAGGGACTATCCATTACTGTTGAAGATGTCCTTGTCACCAATGGTATTTCTGAGGGACTCGATATGGTAGCCGCATCCATAGTGGAACCAAATTCGGAGGTTTTAATGGCAGGACCTTATTATCCACCATATGCTTCATATGTAAAATTTTACGGAGGTAAACCCATTGAATTTAAACTTACAGAGGATGGAAAACCTGATCTTGACGATATCAAGTCAAAGATTACTCCAAAGGCAAGAGCCCTGTGCATAATTAATCCAAATAATCCTACCGGTGAGGTATTTAACAGTAAGAACCTTAAACAGTTGATTGATGTTGCTGCTGAACATGATATGTATGTCATATGCGATGAGATATATGATAAATTGATCTTTGATCAAGAATTTACCGGCATTGGTAAAGTTGCAAAAGATGCGCCCGTAATATTACTTAATGGTTTTTCAAAAGTTTATCTCATGACAGGATGGCGTTGTGGATATATATGTATGAATAGCGATTGTCAAAAATTAGAAAATATCAGAAACAATATTCCAAAACTGGCTAGAGTACGTATTGCTTCTAACCTTCCAGTACAAAAAGCTGCAGTAGCAGCACTACAAGGACCACAAGAATATATTGCTGAAACTGTAACTAAATTAAAGAAAAGAAGAGATTTAGTAGTAAAACGTTTAAATGAAATTAATGGAATTTCCTGCAAATTACCAAACGGCGCATTCTATACATTTCCAAAAATTCTTCTTAGCCGTTGGAAGAATGATAAAGATTTTGTTCTCGATCTACTGAACAAAACCGGTGTTCTAACAGTGCATGGTTCCGGTTTTGGAGAATTCGGAAAAGGTCATTTTAGAATTGTTTATCTTCCAAATGAACAAGTACTTGAAGAAGCAATGGACAAGCTAAGTCATTTTATAAACACTAATAATCAAAACTAAAATTAAAATAAAATATACTTTATTTCAGACAAAAATTGGAATATTTTTAAAATTGGACCTACCGAAAAATATTATCATCGTCAACCTTTCTTCTAAATTTACCCCAATACAGTAGTATTCCGCCACCAATCAGCATTGCTATTACAAATTTTTCATTTGTCACTGAATTGCTTGTATAATTATCAAGATAGAAACCAACAGTCAATTCTGTTGAATAAAGATAAAGGTTCCTTAACGCAATAACGGCGGCCATCACAATAAATAACACGCCCATGCCATACATCCAATTTTTACCGTGCTTATTATGTCCATCTCTTTTTTGGAATGGTTTCAAGTAAGCTTTATTCCAGGGTGTTTAATTTTGTTCTTTTTAGATGCATTCAATAGCATAGGGGTGAGTACCTCGGCTTGATAACTGAGGGACAATGGTCCAAGATATAGTGGTCTGAGACCCTTTATTTCTACAATCAATTGATTTAGTTTTGTAATAGAATCCTGATCGTCACCACAAACAAAAGTATCAGAATCAAGGCCTTCATTGATATTTTTTAATTTCACTTCAGATATTGTATGGAAAGCAGAAACAATTTTCAAGCCCGGAAGATTTTGAGTGAGAAGATGAGCTGCAGATTTCATATTTTTTTCAAATGGCACATAAGTAAAACCAGCATCATTTCTTTCCATGGGAACTATTGGAGAAACTATTATGCAATCTTTCCTTATATTACTAGAAATCGATTCACACGTTAATTTTATTGATTCATAGGGGACAGATAGTATCAAAATATCCGAGTCACTTGACGAAGAAATGTTATCAGCACCTCTAATGGTTCCTTTCATACCATTTCCGTAAGACGATAATGCTGCATTCATGTAGAGTTCTGCTGACCTTGTGGCTTTTTCTGCATCGCGGGAACCAATAGTAATGTCGTGATTGACAACCCATCTAAGAGCAAAACCTTCGCCCATTCCCCCAGTACCACCAATTATTGAAATCTTCATTAATTATCTGTCATAAAGTGTTGGCGCATCCTAATTAAGGTTATAATCTAAATTGTTTAATGGAACAAAATCATTTTGATTGTCACAAGATACCACCCATTGATACTGGGAAAGAAAAAAGTAGACTTGATGAAAAATTGTTGTACCACCATAGACTATTAATTAATGGAAAAACAAATTTAAGACTTGATTTATATTAATTTTGGTTGTTTTGCCGCTTATAGTTTTTGTACGTCATGGAGAAGCAGACAATAACGTCAAGCGACTCCTTGTAGGAAGACACATAGAATCACATCTCACAGATTGCGGAATACAGCAGGTCAAAGATACCGGCCAACACCTAAAGAAACTAAAAATAGATAGAGTGTATGTCAGTCCAGTAACGAGAGCCATTGAAACTGCCAAGATAATTTGTAAAATAAATGAATTGGAATATGAAACTGATGAAAGACTATACGAAATTGAATTGGGAGATCTAGTGGGCATGAATTATGATGATGTTATCGAAAAACACGGAAATCTTTTTTTGAAATTCTATAGTGAAGATGATCCAATTCTTGATAGCTATGGTATCGAGAGCTTTTCAGCCGTCAAAAAAAGAATCAAGAATTTACTTGATGACTCTATGAAAAATTATCCAGACAAAAATTTACTATTTGTAACACATTTAGATCCAATCAAGGCAGCAATATCTATCATGTTAGATCTTCCTCCAGAAAGTTTGTATGGATGGCATATACGTAATGCTTCAATGACCATTCTAAAACATGAAAATAATTCACTTTTACTTTCAGGAGTTAATGTAATGGGATTTCATAGATATATTGATGAATGAATAGAAATGCGGCTCTTACAAAAACCTTAAATTAGATAGAGGTGAGTAGTGACCTCGGACAAGGAAATTTGATGTCTCCAAGATCAAATATATGGTTACTCCTTTTGTTGTTTTCACCCGTTAACGTATTAGTTCTTTCTTCATTTGACAATGTTTTTGCACAAGAAGCAGAAGAATATGTTATTAGAAGAGTGGAAATTTGGGCATTATTTTATAGACTTATGGTTGCGGCATTTGTGGTTGGAGCTGTGGTTCAAGGTGCTATAGTGTATATATGTTGGAGATTTAGAGAATCACATAAGAAAAATAGGATAAGAGAAATAGAGGGCGTATAAAAATGGGTCATGCAACAATTGAATGGGTGTATGTAGGTGTTGTCGTATCGCTACTAACATGGGTGGGGGCTGAATCTTGGAATGTTGAAAGACTTGTTGAGCATGTGCCACCCGAGGCAGAAACAATCAGAGTCATAGCTCAGCAATGGTTCTGGACCTTTGAACATCAAGATGGTAAGAAGGAGACTGGTCAGCTTCACGTAAAACAAGGAGTTCCTTACAAGTTTGAGCTTATCTCAAAAGACGTTGTTCATGATTTCAATGTACCTGATTATACTATCTTAATGGACGCCGTTCCAGGTAGAGTAAATGTGGTATGGAATCTATTTGACAAACCGGGAGAGTATCCTATTCAATGTAGAGAATATTGTGGATTTGGACATGCCACTATGAGAGCAAAATTATTTGTCGAACCATTTTCACAGACTGCTGAGGCTGCAGAAAAACCAGCGGAAGCCCAAAATGCAACTTCAGCACAAGCACAAGCACAAGCACCAGTTCAAACTGCTGGTCCACCTGGAACGCCATTAACAATACTTGAAGGGTCATCGGTACAAGGAAGTCCAAGTTATGACCCAGCTACACTTACAGTAAAGAAGGGCGACAAGATAACAGTAACTAATAAAGATACTTTACCACATACGGTTACAAGCGGAACAGGACCAACCGATCCAAACAGTGCGAAACAGTTTGATACAAGCATTATAGAACCAGGAGCTACAGCAGACATTGAGACTACCAATATCAACCCAGGACAATATCCATTCCACTGCACCGTTCATCCGTACATGACAGGAAAGCTTGTGGTACAATAGTGTAGGGCCATGAGAAAATTTATCACCAGTTCTAATAAATGCAGGCAAAATGCTTTTATTGACATTATGTTTAACCAAACTGAAACAATAGAGGTAGTAAAAAAAATTGGTTCTAGAAGTTAAACAACCACGTCCATTGTGGGAGATACTATTTTCCACACATCATACTGATATTGGATTACTATACCTGATTACCTCAATTACCGCTCTGATGCTTGGGGGAGCACTTGCACTTGCTCTACGTGCAGAACTTTTTCTTCCTGGTCTACAGCTTTTTCAGGATCCTACTTCTTTTAACAGATTCTTTACGGTCCATGGTACAACAATGCTCTTTCTGTGGGCTATTCCATTTTTTGCTGGCGTAGGCAACTACCTTGTCCCAATCATGGTGAGGTACAAAGACATGGCATGGCCGAAACTAAACGCTGTAGCCTTTTGGATGATTCCTGTAGGAGCTGCTTTAGTTTGGGTTGGATTTGCTGATACCGGCTGGACAGCTTATCCACCATACTCAATCATACGAGCACCTGGACCAGCCGCCGAAATGTGGATCTTTGGCTTAAAGATATTGGGAATATCATCCATACTTGGTTCCATTAACTTTATTGTAACGATATTGAGCTGCAGGCATCCTGACTTGTCTATTATGAAGATCTCTCTTTTTGCATGGTCGATACTAGCCGTATCATTAATGACATTAGTCGCAGTTCCAACCTTTGCTGCATCTTTAATTATGCTTTATACGGATAGACTTGGAATATCTGGTTTCTTTAACCCAGCTATGGGCGGAGACCCAATTGCATACCAGCACTTGTTCTGGTTTACATTCCATCCAGAGGTGTACATATTCTTACTACCTGCAGTAGGCATGTTATACGAGATAATACCAAAGTTCTCCAGAAAACCGCTATTTAGTTATCAATCTGGAGTTGCGGCTTTTGTGTTGATTGCAATAATAGGCTTTGCATCCTGGGCGCATCATATGTTTGCAGTAGGTATGAGTTTTACCGAAAAAACTGTATTTATGGTCGGAACATTGGCTGCCGTCCCGGCTTCAGCGATGCATGTCTTTAATTGGCTTGCAACAATGTGGGGAGGCAGAATAAAGTTTGCAGTTCCACTGTTATTTGGAGTTGGTGGAATCATGTTATTCTTTGCGTCAGGAGCCGGTGGTGTGGTAAATACGGCACTGCCATTAGATTTCATCACTCATGATAGTTACTGGGTTGTGGGTCACTTTCATCTTATATTGATGGGAACCGTCTCACTAACCTTTACCGGATTCATTTACTATTTGTTTCCGCTAATTACAGGTAGAATGTATAATGAAAGGGCAGGCCAGATACACTTTGTACTGGCCTTTGTGGGTGTAATATTTGTCTTTATAACACAACATGTGTTGGGTTTGTATGGTATGCCCAGAAGAATAGTAGATTATGATGCCACAATGCCCGGATGGCTGATAATGAACCAAATTGCCACGGTAGGAGCATGGATAGCTGGCTTGTCATATATCATAATGTTGGTTAATTTGATAAAATCTGCAGGAAGTGGTAAGGAAGCAGATATGAAAGATCCATTCCAAATTGGAGAAGAATATTATGACTACAAGCGACGAGAGCCCCATCACTAGAACTAGTTCAAAGAGGATGACCAAAGGCATCCTCATTGTAGCCATTACGATTGCGTTTGGAGCTGCTATTTTAGTACCTTTCTGGGAATCTATGATCCATAATCCTCCAATAGCATCAACACTCAAACATGAAGAACCTCCACCACAAGAGAGCGGTACTCAAACTAGTATTGGAACCATTGAAGGAAAAGCCCCAAATCAACAGGCAAAAAGTAGTGCCAATGTAAGTACCGGTGCTGGTGCTGGTGGCGCTGCTACTACTAGTCCTCCTTCTGGTGCTACTAACGCTACAGCTGGTCCATCTGGAAAACCCTTGACAATACTTGAAGGATCATCGGTACAGGGAAGTCCAAGTTTTGATCCAGCTACACTTACAGTAAAGAAGGGCGACAAGATAACAGTAACTAATAAAGATACTTTACCACATACGGTTACAAGCGGAACAGGACCAACTGATCCGAACAGTGCAAAACAGTTTGACACAAGCATTATAGAACCAGCAGCAACAGCAGACATTGACACTACCAATATCAACCCAGGACAATATCCATTCCACTGCACCGTTCATCCATACATGACTGGAAAGCTTGTGGTACAATAGTCTTGAAATTGGAAGTTGAATTTAATTCAAATAGCGACATGATAAAGACTGTAGATAATTAGCGTAATATACCAACATGTTCCTGACAAGACTTGCCTTTACCACCTTATTCATAGTCTTTGCACTGATCTTTATTGGAGGATATGTTAGTTCCTCAGGCGTGGGACTAAGCTGTCCTGACTGGCCTCTTTGTCCAGCAGGTCTTGTGCCAATGAAAGAATTTATTATTGAATATTTCCATAGAACTGTTGCTGCTACAACCGGCATAATGGTATTTGCCACCATGTTTTTTACATTAAGATCAAAAGAAACTTCAAAGTCTACAAAAATCGCATCAATGATAGCAGCAGGATTAGTAGTAGGACAGATTATTTTGGGTGCAATTGTAATCGTTGAAAAATTGCACGCACTACTTGTGACTATGCATTTAGGAATGGGATTAATTCTGTTTATTATGATACTTACAGTGTTCTTGGATGTGAGACAAATTTCTAAAAGCCATTTGCAAAAGCCGGTATATCTGTAAAATGCAAAAGCGGTCTTGTGTAAATGAGCAAAAGCCGGTATATCTGTACAAATTCGGGAAAAATAAAAATAAAGCAGTTATTTTTAATTGTACGGCGCTTCTTCCTTAATCTTTCATTGTTGTTGAGTTTAATTAACTCATCAGGTATTGTTCAGAATTAGACACTGATAAAGGCTTGGACGTTCCTATGAAGTCTACATTAGCGTCTTATTTGGTAAAGTGCACACTAAAGCTTGATTCTAAGTCTGTCGCTATTCTAAATTTTAATCTATTCAATTTTTTGAGCAGCTTTCATCATTTTAGTACCGTCCAGTGAAGTGTATT
>JAATVM010000010.1 GCA_014523495.1 Nitrososphaerales archaeon TH1920 | reverse complement strand
GTCCATCCGTCAAAAATATGTCCTTCATAAGAAATAGGTATCTTTTGATTTTCCTGAACGATAAGTGTGAACTGTCTTACCGTTCTTCCACTTTCATCTTTTGAAACATGCCCACAATTGAAATAAGTTAGATACTCTATCGAAGTAGGTTTCTTACTCAGATCAGTTGTGCAATTTTTTATCTTATCATATTGCTCACTAGAAATGTGAGTTGCAGGAGCTTGACCAAATGTAGGAAAATTCGAAAAAGGAAAAATAGTGGACGAAAAAATCAAAATAATTGACAAAACCAGTGCGAAAGAATATGAATTTTGCCTAAACACGTTTTATCAACCATATCATTCATATAAAAGTGTTAATGATTTTCAAATTTCTACGACACGTATAGGCACGTGGTTAATGAATTTGAGATTTTGTTCTCTATTGTAAGGATTTTCAATATTAATAGATGCATTAACAGAAAATCCTAATTATTCTCAGAAATCTTAACACATCGTTAATAAAGTTACTTTACAAATTAGAAAAGATAACTTTCTGTTACCTTTCAATTAAGAAAAAAAGCTATTTTTATAACTTTTTACTGATAGGTGTTTTTGGTCCTTGTGTTCTAGAGGTTGTTGATTGTGGTTGGTAATAGTCAGATATGTAGCCATCTATCAATCCTTGTGCTACTGCTTCCTGCCTTAACTCTGCTTTTACTGCTATTGGGATATACTCGGCATTAAAAAGATATTCAAAAGGCTTCTGGAATAAGGTTAGGGTTTTTTCGGCATTTACGTCTTTAACCTGGACGGCCTTACCTGTCGCCTCGTCTTTGACTACAAAGTTGACTAGGTCATTTTGTCTCTGGTCAAATAATTTTTTGATATTGTCAGGGTTGAAATGCATTATATAAATTTCTTCGCTCCCACTTGGACCCTGCAATACTTTTTCAAGCTGCTTTGTCTTATCGTTAAATTCTGTTTTATAATTGAAATTCGTGCGGGTTCATATTTGCGGTTTTGATATAAATTGAGAAATAGGATCTCCCAGTGAGTTGTAGGCGTTTACTCTTCCCTTTGTGTAAAGATATTCTGAGTCGTCAGCTCTCCTTATTCGATAAATATCAGTTATGTAATAAGTAGCGCCTGTATTCTGGATAGATCTGCCATCATCATCTTCTCTGGGTAAAATTCCCCTGTCTTTGGGTTAATGACCTCTTCAAGGAAGTTCTCATCTCCACGCTCATTTGTGGCTTTTTCTCTAGGCCAAATTCTAGGGCCCTGTTCTATTTCAGATTTAGATTTCTTAGTTCTAGCGGGTTCATCAATATCTTTTATCATGGAGTTTGAGAAACATTCCTCTTCCAGTTTAAAGCTTGGGTAAAAATCATGTGCTTTTATGAATGGTTTTACCGTCCGGTTTGTTATTGCTACATTTGACATTATTAATTGAAATTAAAGGAGAGAAGCTTTAAAGTTTTTTATTTTCATTTTCTTTGATTTGTTAATAGGTCTTGGTCCTACTCCTAATGGCTTCTCTTTATTGGTAAGCTGAGATGATTCTTCTTACCTTGCAATATTTTTTAGCAATCAATACATGCCTCCTTTTTATTTCATCGTGAGTCATGGACTCGTAGACATAATAAACTTCAAGATCTGAAGGAAACATAATTCTGATTTGCTTTTGCTTTCTTTTTCCTTTGGTTTCGAGTTAAATGTGTTTGATGATTTATTTTCTCTATGTCCACATTATCAAATGAAAATTTTCCATATCAAATTCTGTCTATTATAGAACTAGGAATTGATATTTTTCTACCGACAACACTAACAATTTCACTCCATACTACATCCTTAATTCCATCCATCGCCTTTATTTTTTCGAGGAAGTCAAGAATTGACGCATTATCTTTAAGAATCGTTTCTACTCTCAGATCAATTGTATGTTCCCCTATGCTCTTACCGATGTATGTGACCTCATCAAAATCGAGCATTTTATTAGCAACAGCATTTACCATTCCATCCCTTATAGAAATAAAAAAGTCAACACGCTTCCAACCAAATTTCTCTATATCCAATACATAATGCATCTTTAAGAATTTGCTTTCTAACCGCTTACGTCTCCTTCTAACGGTAGTCATGGGTATTTCTAATTTTGCTGATAAATGTTTGCTGGATTTTAAATCACCATTTGGCGATAGTAAAATCTTTAATAATTTTCTATCCAAATCTGATATCGTAGCTTGTTTTTTATCTACCTGCCTTAACACTCCATAATATTCGAATTACAGTCATTTAATTATTCCTGTCCTATCATTTCATCTTTGTCTCCTCTAAACCGCATCTAATACAGTGAAATTTAATTGATCTAAAATCATTTTTGATTCGTTCCTTGTCCTCCTCTCTAATTGCAAATTTTTCACTCATTTCTTAGTTTTCCTTGGGGCTATCCCAGTATGGACTTCTACACGTGCTTTAAATTTAGCCACGCTCCTATTTACCGATTTTAAGAAAATAAAGTTTCTTTATGATTTTGCATCCATCCAGAGTATTTTAATTCTATATTTTGCTGTTCAGTTAAATTATCATATAGAATTCCACGTAAAGTTATCATTTACGGTAAGCTTATGTGCAGAGATATTATCGTCACTCAACTACTAAATTATAGATATCTTGTAGGAAAATCCTATTCTATAGTGGTTCCAAAACAATGGCACAAATTTTAACATTAAAGTGAAGATTTCCTTTCTATCTATGCCAATTAGAATGAATATAGACCTCAATAAAATGGAAAAAATGAAATGCTAAATTATTATAATCAAACTATCTCTTCAATGTCTTTGCTGAATTCATTTAGAATGTAATAAAAAAGAATTCTGAAAAAAAATCCCTAGTAAAAATTAGGAAAAAAAATCAAAACTAGATATTAGAAATACGTGACCTAACATGATTCAGAAATTTCTTACCTAGCCCTTAAAAGATATAATCCTATCTTTAAATTCAATGGAAAAGTCAAATGGAACAATGATAGCTTTCATGATGGTAGCTTTTAGTCTAGTAATATATTCAATTTATTTCAATCAGATGACACTCGCGAAAGAATTTGAATTAAAGAGTGTAGGAAAAGGAGATATTTCCTGTGATGGCGGTGAATCAGTCGAGGGGGTTAGAATAAACTTTTTTGTGTCCTATGATAAAGGAACGTCGTTTGCTGAATGGAATATAGACCATGAGAAATTAGGATCGGCTGGAGGTATCATTACTAAAGTAAAGACATCATCAAGTGGTTTTGTTTTAAAAGGCTTTGAGGCTTTTGATAATATTTGTGATAATCAAACTCCTTCTGACATTGACCTTTCTGGACACTGTGGAACAGGAACTGTAAGACTAGTATCTGATAATGGAAACAAAGGTACCTTTACGTCTAATGTGAAATGTGGTTAAAGATATTAAGACTGTAACTGTTCATTATTGTTTATTGCTCTCAATCAATATGAACTAAAAAATTAAGAAGATAAATAATATCTTAAAAAGATTATAAATAGAGCAGTATAACAAGGATCGAGCATGAAATCCACTTTTTTAAAGAAATGGCTTCCTATAGTGGGCATTTCTTTTTTGATCCCAATCATCATTAGTCTCATATTGGGTACTCCTATAACACAAGCACTTGTAGCTTCTGGTCTCACTGTCCTGCTAGTAGTAACTGGTCTTATGTTTAGATCGTATGGACGTGAACGTGAAAGAAAATCTGGATTTAAAACATAAATGCGCATATAAAAAAGTAATTCTTTAGAATTCAGGCCAATTTACTAATTGGAGGTTGCATACTAATTGCATTTTCATCTAAAATACTTAGCATCAAATTGTAGTATTGTAGAAATGATCGACCTTTTTCTGTTGCTCGGTAAGTCAATACACCATCATCTAGATTTTGAATTATTAACTCCTTTTCTAAAAGCTCGTATAAGTATCTATTAATCTGCTCATAACTTAAATTTCCCTTGTACATGATATGTGTTTTCCTTATTCCTGCTTTACACAAGTCCACAATGTCTGCCATAATCTGGATCTTTCCCCTATTATTTTCATTTTTGCACATCGTTTTGCTCATTTCGTTCTTATGAAGGGTGTCTAGGTAATTAAGGAGAACCATGAAATTCCATATTGAAACGATCGTTCCATCAAATATGATAGATCGAATTTAGTAATCATTATCGTATTGAACACACATTTAGTATTAGAATTGCTTCCAAGGGCTGGGCTAAATTAACCGATATAATAATAACCACAATTTATCACCACTTGCATTCATGAAGAAAGCCATCAAGACTGAAATAATCAGGGTAAATTCCAAGAGACCTGATTACGGTATAATTGAAAAAGCATCAAAATTAATTTGCAGTGGGGAGATTGTTGCGTTTCCAACAGAAACAGTATATGGATTAGGAGCCAACGCATTGGATTCGTCATCCGTAACAAAAATATATAAAATTAAAGGCAGACCTTCTGATAATCCATTAATCGTCCATGTTGCAGATATGGATACCTTGAAGAAATTGGTAATGGAGATACCTCCTGGCGCGAAGGGGATTATTAACAAGTTTTGGCCCGGTCCAATAACCCTTGTTTTAAAGAAATCAGAGATTGTCCCTCACATTACTACCGGCGGTTTAAGTACAATCGCAGTTCGTATGCCAAGAAATAATGTTGTTTTGGCACTAATTAAAATGTCTGGCCTTCCTATTGCAGCACCATCTGCAAACATATCAGGAAGACCGAGTCCTACAAAAGCCAAACATGTGAAGGATGATCTTAATGGAAAAATAAAATTGATCTTGGATGGGGGCAGTACTGAAATTGGAATTGAATCTACTGTGATTGACATGACACAGGACACTCCCGTGATATTGAGACCTGGCGGAATTTCAAAAGAATTGATTGAGGATGAAATAGGCAAAGTTCACTTTCATAATTCACTTCTTGGCTCGGATCTGAGTAAAAATAAGATCAATAAATCACCTGGTATGAAATACAGACATTATTCACCAAATGCCCAAGTAATTCTCGTAGAGGGTCCTACAAACACGGCAAAGAACAAGATCATTGAATTGACTCAAAGACTAAAGAGAGAAAATAAGAAAGTTTGTATAATGACCACTAGCAAATCATTGAAAATAAATGCAGTGAAGATTCAGTATATGGGAAAAACGTTTGATACGATTGCAAGGAATTTATTCGCAAACCTTAGAGAAGCAGACGATAATAACATTGACATCATACTAGTGCAGGGAATTCAGTATAAAAAAACAGGCTTTGCTATAATGAATAGACTAAGGAAAGCTGCTAACACAAGTATAAGAGTTTGACTTAATATTTACTGATACTTTGTTTGTCAATTAATCTAGATATCAGATTTTCAATAATTGGGTTTCTTCCAAGGTATAAACCAATTTTCTTAAAGTTACATTGTTCCATAAATGGAATAACTGTTATTGTTTTTACCCCAGTTAATTTTTCAATATAATTGGGGGTCATTGATTCTACAATATTGGGATCGTTTGGCATCTGATTAAAAATTACTCCGATTATTGGAATTTTACTTTCTCTACATGCATTTATAGTCAATATAGTATGGTTAATAGAACCGAGCTTCGGGCCAGACACAATAATAACTGGGATACTCATCATTCTCATAACGTCTAATACTGAGCGCCTTGTTGTCAAGGGAACCATAACACCTCCAATGCCCTCGACTATCGTGAATTCGTATTTTTTTTTAAGAAGATTAAATTTCTCAATTACCATATTTAGATCAACAGTTGAATGCAAAAATTCAGCTGCCATTAAAGGTGAGGCAGCTAGTGGGAAAAAAACAGGATTTAATATTTGATCAGGTTCTCTAATATTTGCAGCTTTGGCAAGAGTAGCAGTGTCATGAGACTTGTAGTTTTTTGAATATATTCTAGATGAAGTCGCAAACGGCTTCATAATACCCACTCTTATTTTATTTCTATAAAGTAACCAAGCCAAACCAGATGCTATTGTAGTTTTTCCAATTTCAGTATCAGTACCTGTAAAAAATACACCCTGTAAATCATGGCCTGATGTAGATAAAAAATGTCTTTTCGTAAATAAACGTAATTATACTATTATTTAGAATTTATTATTTCACGTCTTCTACATTTAGACAAAAAGGGCCATTGAAAAATTCTACAGTAATATTATCAAGACAAGTATTCATCGACAAATATTCATGTTTAACCATATATCTATTATGGCTTAAGTAAAATTAAAATTCAGATGTAGTCCATTGGTTTTTAATTTGGATACCAAAAATAGGATTCTACTTGTGGTCTTCACTGTTTTAATTTTTTCTATATTGTCATGCCGATCTTATGCATTGGAATTGCAAATCAATAACAACACTTCGGTGAATAATTCCGATTTCTTTCCCCAATATCAAAAAACGACTATTTCAATAAATGGATTTAAAGTTTTATTGGCTATAGCTTCTACTCACGAACAGAAGGTCAAAGGCCTTTCAGGCTTGGAAAAATTAGATGAGAATGAAGGAATGTTATTTTTATTCAATGAACCATCAAAACAAGGGTTTTGGATGAATGAAATGAATTTTCCAATAGACATAATTTGGTTAGATTCCAAGGGCAGTGTTTCTCATATCGAAAAAAGTTTGCAACCTTGTAAACCGTTCGTAGCCTGTCCTGTATATAATCCCCAAGTAGATACATTGTATGTAATAGAACTTAAGTCAGGTTTTTCCAACGATCATTCAATAGAGAATGGGATGATGATTAATTTTAGTTTAGCACGATAGAATTGATTTTTAATTAAGGATAATTAAAATTGATCAGCGTGTAATCTACATTAATGGGAAAAACAGATATAATCGTAACTTTTGACAAGGATCAAGTTAAATCAAAAGAAGAACTGAATGGAGTCATAAAAATCAAATATCCCGGCAGGTTTGATAGCATTGTGATAAATTCACAGATAGAAAATACCAGTGACACTTTTAGTTTTACAAAATTGAATGGCAAAAAAATTATTTATTCATATGCAAGAATGCCTATACTAAGACAGGATATCAAAGAAGGAAATGAAATTGAATTTACAGTAATCACCGAGCATATTCCGCAAGAAATTTCGAACGTTAAATTTAGAGTTTCTATAATTCAAGAACATAAGGAAGTTGCTGATGATGTAGCTTTCCTTAAAATAGTACCATGACGCAATACACGAATGTTAATTTTAAGCATTTTAAACATATAGAAAGGTCAAATTGTGAAATATATTGGGACATGATCGGCAGATGATAAAAGTCTAGTAATTCAATCATAAGAACTTAGACGAAACTCTTTACAATGATTACTTTTCCTGTCATCCATGGATGAGGTTCACAATGATAAGCGTATTCTCCATCTTTAGTAAACGTAAATTCATAGGTTTTTTGTGGAGGTATTATTCCTAAACTTTCAATTGAATTAAAGGGACCGCTTATCTGATCGCTATATTGAGTATCGGTAGTAACGGTATGGGCAGTAGTATCAACATTAGTCCAAACAATCTTATTGTTTATACCTAATGATCCTCTTACCTCCTTGGGTTCAAAATTTTTCTGTTGTGACGGTTGAGATGAACCTTCTATAATAGACACTTTGACTGATTCAGGTGGATTCAAGACTTCTTCTGGTAATTGTGGTTTAGCATTCGCTTCTTTAGTGTAAACAAATTGATAGTAGGCCATACTGGCAGTCACAGCAATAATAAATGCTACGATACTGATTCCTGCGGCGTTATTATTCATTTATTATCTGGTTAATTAAATTGACGAATATATATAATATTAAGATTAGCCTGATTGTTCCAATATGATATCATCATTTTGTATTCAACTTGATAATACCAAATTTGATATGGAGAATATTAAATTTGAAAGCACCTTATTTTTTTTCGTCCGAAATTAATCGCTCTTCGTTATGAGTTGAGCCAGTTGATCGTGTCTTATTTACAGACTGAGCAGACTGGGTCGAAGATGTGCTAGCCTTTGTAGACGGAGCCAAGGTTTTTTCTTTAGCCGCAGAATCGCCAAGTACTTTGGCACTAGCAACAACCTCAGTAGCAGCAGGGACCCCTGTTTTTATTAGTGGCGGAGTCTTTGGTTTCATAGGCATTGGAGGAATAGTTGGCTTTGGAGGTGGAGCTTTTTGCATCGATTTTCCATGTCTGAATACATGAAACATGCCAGCGAAGACAAGCATCATAATACCTACAATAAACAGAGAGTAATTCTTCATCCCGCTCAGAACTGCATAATATGCGGCAATATTCAGATATACCTGAAATGCCAGGAGAGCAATAAATATTACATATATCCATTTTTCAGATAAGTTTATTGAGCTTTTGCCTGCCTGTTTTTTGGGTTGAATCTTTGCATTTGCTTCTGCATTTTTGGCCAATTTGATCATCATGTATGTAAAACCGAATGACAATGGCACCAACAATATCATAACAAGATAAAGGAAAACAGGATCAATTACAAGTCTTTCTAGTAATGATTTGGTTCTATCTGGATCAATATAAAAACCCCAGTAGGTCGTTACTATTATTTGTGCCAAACTTGTAATCCCTATTGCAGTAATTATTGGTCTATCTTTCCATGAAAATTTCTTGTATCGATCGATAAACGGTACTATAAGTAATGCAAAAATAAACAAACCAGGCCAAGCTACACCTGTTGTAAATTTATCGTATGCACTACGTAGGAACGCGTATAGCCCGGTTAAGTACCACTCAGGTACAGTTATACCTGGGGGAACATTAGGATCGAATTTCAATCCCATATCCACAGGAAATACACCACCTGTTAGCATGACTGCTCCTGTTATCGCCATTACCATTGGAACATCGAATACCAAGAATCTTGGGAAGTGAACAACCATTAGACCCAACATTACGATAGGCAGGAAGAAGACATGAAAGGCGTAAAACCTCAAGACAAAATCATGGAATCCCGAACCGAAGAAAGCTTCTCTCATCTGTGGTCCCATTATTGGGATTGAATTAGTTAGTGAAGCAGCAATAGAAATTGCTAATTCTGCTCTTTCACTAAAAATTATATCATATCCCGTAAAAGCCTCCAGTATTGTAAGTACTCCTAGTATAATTCCAGTAACCCAAAGAATTTCATTTCTAATTTTGTATCTACCACTGAAATACTGATAGTACATATGAAGAAGTGCTACCATGACCATTGCGTTTGATGCATGATAATGAATATTTCTTAGATGAAATCCATATGGAATAACGTCATTAATGGTCTTAACACTATCCCATGCTCTATCTAAGATGGGCTCATAAAATAGCATAAGTAATGCTCCAGTAATGCCTAAAATTATGAAAAGTACAAAAGTAAGCATTCCCAAAAATCCAAGTGGACTTACAAATCTGCTAGGTAAGGTAAATTTTAGTCCCATAAAAATAGTTCGTTCTACCCCGGTGTAAGTCCACCTGAAAAAACGAGTTAGACTATTTTCGCTATGTAAGGAAACGCCCATAACCCACTATCCCATTCCCATTTACACTCCAATTCGGAGGTTTAATCCATATGTTACCATCAGTAGCTATCTCCAAATCTAACATAGGCAATACGTTGGAAGGCGGAGCCTGCAGTGAAGCAGGACCTGCAAATGATTTACCAGTAAGTGCATCATACATACTTCCATGACATGGACATTCACCTCTTTTTCTTCCATCTTGTGGCCAATATTTCCAGAGACACCAGAGATGAAGACAAACCATGCTGTATAGTCTGAAAGCAGATACATCATTCTTTTTTCCACCAAGTTCTTCAGGCAATCTAATAAATTGCCATGCTCGAAATGCTTCCTTATTTAATACTGGATCATCACTTTTAGGGTAAATGATTGCCTCTGCGTGATTAACTTGAAAAGTATTAACATTGGCTTGAGAACCATCTGGAAGTTCCACCTTTTGTTTTTGATTTGATTGTCCAGTTGGGTTTGGAAGGAATTTTCCCCAGTCAACAAAAACTGCAAAAGTCATTACCGTACCGGCAGCAGCCATAAGTTTTAGGAAATCACGTCTCGTTACCTTACCTCCACTTTTCGGAGAAGGCTGCTGAGCCATACAAATCTACAGACTCGAAATATATCATATAAACTTTTATTCACTAAAGATTGGTCCATTTTTATCCAAAGTTAAATAATTTTGTTAAATTTTTATTCTGAATTTATAGCAAATTGATCTCCGATGAATTAGCTGTTTTAGATTTACAAAGTCTCTAATTTTTTTACTTTCTTGTTAAACCTTTCTCTAAATTCCGGAACATTAATAATTGTTCTTTCATGGAGCCCTTCTCCTATCTTTTCTATTTTGTCCATTGCATCTACTTCAAAAGTTACTTTTCGATCATTTACATCTATCACCTTAGCTCTTACTTTAACTTCTGCTCCAACAGGCGTTGCTTTTAAGTGCTTGACATTAACTAGGGTTCCTACCGAGTCCCATCCTTCATCTTGCAGAAACTTCTCCTTCAACATCAATCTACAGGTTTCTTCCATCTCTGCAATCATGGAGGGAGTTGAAAAAACATTTTCTCCTTCCCATAAAAAACTTGTAGATTGTCCTCTATTTACGCTAATTTTTCTCTCTTTAATGGAACCAGTAAGTATTTTTTTATTCATAATTCACAGCTTTGAAAAAAAATCTACAAAAAGAAGAGAAGGTCGGCGGCGGTACAGATTACCTTTTGTGTCTATGTTTTACGGCTGATGCAATAACATAAGCTAAGCCTACGCTCAATCCAAAGGTCAGCGGTATCCATACTCCGAAGCTCTCCCAAGTTGCCGGTACTATTTGTTGAATTATGCTTTCGAACATTATTAAGTGTGGTATAAAGTAATCAGTATATTAGATTTTCTCCGAGAAATAGAATTATCAAATTGATATTGACTTAAACACTAGAGCAAAATGTGTTGCTGATTTTTATTATCAGAAAGGAAATCTAGTTAACACATTCTACGTTGCCCTTAAATTACCCACAAGTGACTATTTGAAAATATGAAAATGCAGAAAGAGTTGAAAAAATTCTGTCCAAAGTGTAAGAAGCATACAGTTCAGTCAGTAGCCATATACAAGAAAGGAAAAGATAGAAAAACCGCACTAGGAGCAAGAAGACATGCAGAGGACAAAAAAGGATATGGTGGACAAAAATTTCCCGAGCTTAAAAGAACTGCCAAAACCACGAAGAAAATTACTCTGAGATATACTTGTAAAAATTGTCAACGTAAAACAATGAAAGAAGGTATGCGAATGCGTAAGCTGGAGATTCAACCTTAATTTGTGATGTGCGATGAAAAAAGAAAATATATTAATTCCAAAACCAAGAAGCAATTTTTTGTCTGTACAATGCACAAGTTGTCAGGAGAAACAAGTCATTTTTTCCCATGCAACAAGTGACATCAATTGCAAATCATGTGGAAATCCTATAGCAAAAAAAACGGGTGGAAAAGCAACGATCTTGGGAGAAATCATTAATACTCTTGATTAAATTTTTTTGATCTCAGTAAGAAAAAATCTTCCTTTGTATTTATGTTGAAGGCAAGTCTTTCGTCATTCAGTGTTATGTAATGTTCTTTGATTACTTGCCCTGCTTGTATTTTGGAAGTATCAAAAATTGTTATTCCGGAGTGAAAATACTCTTTATTTCCTTGTTTTATTGATAAGGTTGGGATTAGTCCCAATTTTATTATAAATTCTCTATCCAATATTATGGAGATACACCGCTTGTCTCCTTTCCAATTAGAAATTATTCTCCGAATCAATTGATGAGTAATTAATGGCATATCTGAAGGCATTACAAAAACAACACAAGGTTTCAATCTTTCTAGAACAATCATTAGATCAGTTGAGTAGTTTGCACCACTCGTTTCGATAATGTCAAGAAATCCTGTAAAGTAATAAGGTTGGGTTTTTAAAAACTTCAAAGTCAGGTTGCTATTGCAACTTGTTGCTGCATAAATTTTATCAAATTGTTTTGAACCTTCCAAAGATTTTAGGATGTACTCAATTAGTGGTTTATTGTTAAAACTTAGCATGGCTTTCTCTGAGCAGAAATCCTTTATTCTTTCACCTTTGCCATCACACATGATTAGACCTAACATATCTTATGTCATTTTCAAATTGTCAACGTAGACAAAATTAGCAATGATGATAAACGAGCAATTTCATTAGAAGCGCCGAAGACATCACCACTTACTCCTCCAAAATTCCTGTAAGATATAATATAAATAATAAATCCTATGATTATGACAATCCCTAAAGATAGTAAACCCATCACACCCCCTATAATGAGTACGAGTGCGACTGTGAAAATAGTAGATATAGTTATCTTGTTTCTTTTTTTCATTTCAATAGTGAATGCAGAGCTAAAACCAGACCAGGCAGAATCACCCACAGATGCTTGCATTACCATAATATATTTCGCAATTATCTCAGAGGCAATAATGGCGTAGAGTAATTTAAGAGAGGAATCAAAACTAAATAATGCAATAAATAGACCTATAAAATTAATAATTAGGGCCGTAGCCCCGGCGGATCCTACTATTGGATCAGACATTACTTTTCGCTTAGATTCTCTGTCCCCTTTTACCATTAGTCCATCAGCAAAATCGGCTAATGCATCAACGTGATGAAGACCGGTAATGATAACAAATGTTACCAATACTACAAAACTAGTGATATACTGTGGCAGGAACATAGAGGAGAAAAATGCTATAAATCCTACAATTATCCCAATTATTGCGCCACAAACTGGAAAAAAATGCATGTTCCTTGCAATGGTATCTAGATTAAAGCTGTATGCCTTTGGCATTGGAATAATTGTCAAAAAAGAGAGAATTCCAATAAAAGGCTCAAAGAACATATAAAATGTTCCACCATCCTAGTAATGATAATATCAAAACCAATGGTAAAGATATGATAATAAAAAACAATATAACTGCTATTTTCACCATGGTTAAAGCATTTTTACATTTTTCAATAGAAAGAGGTTCGATATTTATACCCAATTCATAATGGCCAACTTTTTCTAGTCTTACTCTCAGAGCCCCTGCTAATACTGACATCGGATATCCTCCATTAAGACTCGGCGTATTTTTATGATCCTTGCGCATAATCATTATAGAATTTTTCCAGTCTGCCCCAGTTATCTTTGAAGAAATAACTAGTAATAATGCACACAATCGTGCAGGAATAAAGTTTGAAATAGTGTCAAGCTTTGCCGCCATCCAACCTATATTATAGTAATATTTATCAGTATAACCTATCATAGAATCAAGAGTATTAATAATTCTATAAGCAATTGCTCCGGGAGGACCGAACAATGAGTAGTAGAATAAGACGGATCCTATTCCATCCACCATGCTTTCTCCTATCGATTCTATTGTAGCAGATATAATATGTTCTCTATCCAGAGTATCGGTCCTCCTTCCTACAATAAATGAAAGTCTCTTTCTTGCATCAGCCAAATTTTTCTCTTCTAATGCAAAAATTACGGCGCACACATGTTTTTCTAAAGTTAGAATAGGCATTGTAAATTTTAGTACTAGCAACGAATATATCAACAACGCAAATATTCCATATAATTTGTAGAGTATAATTGAAAAGTAATACGAGGCAACAGAGATACCGATTACTAAACCCAAGGTAAAGATTATACCGTGTAGCCTTTCGTATTTAGGACTAAATTTGTGCTTTAATTTTGGGATAAAGTAGATTACAAATTTCCCAAACCATGAAACAGGATGAAACCTATTTGGAGGATCGACAAGAAAAAAACTTAGCGCAATACCACCAATAAGCGTTAATAAAATAAATTCAGAGATCATGATT